>NZ_JBBEGC010000036.1:0-68180 GCF_037401995.1 Saccharothrix sp. CCNWYY140 | reverse complement strand
AAATCTGTGGTAGCCCTTCGGGCAGGCCATACGGGGATGACGGAAGAAGCCCAAGTTGGGAGGTCTGCTGCGCGAGCCCAAAGGAAAAGCACGCCCTGCGGGCGCGAAGGGCCGTGTGGGGGGCGAGGGGCGGTGCGGGGGCGAGGGGCGGTGCGGGGGCGAGGGGCGGTGCGGGGGGCGGTGCGGGGGGAAGGGTGGTGTGTGTGGGGGGAAGGGCGGTGCGGGGGGCGGTGCGGGAGGGGGCGAAGAGCGTGCCCTGCGCCTCTGCCAGCCCGACTTGCGCCTTGCTCGACTAGTCGGCCAAGAGCGACCGGATCTCGTCGGGCACCTGTTCGCCCGCCGCCGTGTAGGCGTCCGCTGCCGCGCGGAGGTGGTCGCGGGCCTTTGTCGGGTCGTCGCGGCGGCGTGCCACCTCTGCCAGCGGGAGCAGCACTGCGGCGAGGTAGGACGGGGATCCGGTGCGCGCCAGGACGGGGTGTGCGGCTTCCAGGAGTTGCGCGGCCTCGTCCACGCGGTTCAGGGCCAGCAGGGGGTGGGCCATGACGCTGCGCAGGCGGGCCAGTTCCACGGTCTGTGCCAGGTCGGCCAGGATCGTCTCGGCGGTGGTGAACTCGGTGATCGCTTCGCCGTGGCGGCCCAGGTCGGTCAGCGCCTCGGCGATGCGGCGGTGCGCGAACGCCACGCCCCGCGCGCGGCCCAGCGTGGTCTCGACGTCGAGTGACTGGCGGAAGTACGCCAGCGCGGCCTCGCTGTCGCCGCCGGTGCGGGCGATCCGACCTAGTTGGCGCAAGGCGGTGGCGACGGAACCCAGGTCGCCTGCGGTGGTGGCGAGGTCGAGGGCCAGTGCGACCTCGCGGGAGGCGTCGTCCCCGCGTCCCTGGTTGACGTAGCCGATGGCCAGTTGCAGGCGCAGGCGGGACTGGGCCACGGTGTTGC
Organism: Saccharothrix sp. CCNWYY140; assembly: GCF_037401995.1. Classification (NCBI taxonomy): domain Bacteria; kingdom Bacillati; phylum Actinomycetota; class Actinomycetes; order Pseudonocardiales; family Pseudonocardiaceae; genus Saccharothrix; species Saccharothrix sp. CCNWYY140. Next base: position 67,244 of record NZ_JBBEGC010000036.1, on the reverse strand, counting down.
CGGCGAGGCGCGCGGCCTCGGCGCCGAGCTCGTGCGTGGCCACCCAGTCGGCGAGGTGGCGGCGGTGCAGGTAGAGACCCCACTGGGCTTCGGCGAGTTGCCAGGCGAGGTCGGGCCGGCCCTGGTCGGCGGCCTCGCGGGTCGCCGCCACCAGGTTGTCGCGCTCGGCTTCCAGCCAGTCCAGCGCTTCGCCCACGTCGCCGAAACCCGGTGGCACCGCGTCGTAGCGCGGTCCGACGCGTGGTCGGTCGGGCACGATGACCCGGTCCGCCGCGACCGCCCCGTCCAGGTACCACTCGACGACCCGCCACAGCGCGGCCTCCCGCTCGGCCGCCGAGTGCCACTCCGCGTGCTGACGGGCGTGAGCGCGCAGCAGGTCGTGGAACCCGTAGCGCTCGTCGCCCACCTCGTTGAGCAGGTTCTTGTCCACCAGGTCCGCCAGCACCGGCGCGATGTCGGGTGACGGTTCGCCGGCAGCCGCGGCGGCGGCCCCGACGCCGAAGGACGTCCCGGGGTTCACCGAGCACAACCGGTAGACGCGGGCGTGCCGTGCCGGAAGCTCCACATAGGACAGGTCGAAGACGGCTTCCACGGACACCCCGCCGTCGATGTTCAGCGAGCGCAGGCGTTCCGTGCGCAGGGAGCCGACCTCGCCGGACAGGGTTCGGCGGGGGTGGGTGGACAGGCGGGCGCCCACCACGGACAGGGCTATGGGCAGGCCGCCGCACAGGTGGGCCAGTTCGCGGGCCGCGTCTGGTTCCGAGGCGACCCTCGGGCCCAGGGCGCGTTCCAGGAGTTCCAGGGAGGCGTCTTCGTCGAAGGACTCGACCTCCACGAAACGGGCGCCGTCGACGGCCAGGCCGCTCAGGCGCCAGCGGCTGGTGACCAGGACCGCGCTGTGCGGCGAGGTCGGGAGCAGGGGGCGGATCTGGGCGGCCGAGACCGCGTCGTCCAGGAGGAAGGCCACTCTGCGTTCTGCGGTCAGGGTGCGGAACGCGGCCTGTCTTCGGGGCAGCTCGACGGGGATCTCCGCAGCGGGTGTGCCCAGGGCCAGCAGGAACCACTCCAGCACCTCCGACGGCGTGGCCGGGCCGCCCGGGGCGTGTGCGCCCAACTCCACGTAGAGCTGGCCGTCGGGGAAGCGGGTGCGGGCGTCGTGCAGCCAGCGCAGGGCCAGGGAGGTCTTGCCCACTCCGCCCGGTCCGCTGACCACGGCCACCAGCGCCTCCTCGGCGGCGAACCAGCGGTCCAGGTCGTCCAGTTCGCGGCGGCGGCCGGCGAAGAGCCTGGGAGCGGGTGGGAGTTGGCGCGGGATGACCGGCGCGGCGGGTTCGTGGTGGTGGAAGTGGATGTCGTTGACCTGGCCCGCTTGGACGACCGGTCCGTGGGTGGTGCCGGAGATGACGTTCTCTGCGCCGTGGTCCACCCGTTCCAGTCTCCAATGTTAGGGGTGGGCACAAGATAACGAAAAGGTAACGGCCAGGTCGCGGACTGGGATCGGCACGTATGCCACGGTGTCCACCGCCCACCGGCGGTCGGGGTTCGAAGCGAATGCGCGTACCTACGACGAGGTGACACTTCCATGACGCGAAACCAGGGGCGGCACCGCTTCTCGCGGCGCACCAAGCTCACAGCCGGGGCCGCCGGGCTGGCGCTGACGATCGGCCTGGCGGTCGCGATCTCCACCACCGGAGACCAGGGCACCGCCCAGGCGGACGGGGCCGACAAGTCCCTGTTCGTCGACATCACCAAGCAGGCGCGCAACGTCAAGGCGCCCAGGCCGGAAGGCGACGCCACCAACGGCACCTTCACCGTCGACTGCGGGCGCAACGAGAACGGGCACTTCAACCCGGACAACTTCATCGCCCAGCCCGGGGTCCGCAACGGCGCCCAGCACCTGCACGACTACGTCGGCAACGTGTCCACCGACGCCGACTCCACCAACGAGAGCCTGGCCGAGGCCGACACCACCTGCAAGAACGGTGACAAGTCCGCCTACTTCTGGCCCGTGGTCCGCATCGACCGCGACAACGAGGAGGAGGAACCCGGCAAGCCCGCGAACGCCGAGGTCGAGTGCCCGGACGTCAAGCGCAAGCTGCGCAACGTCCCGCAGCAGGCCCGGGCCGAGGTCGACCGCAACCTCGGGCAGCTCAAGCAGCAGATCGCCGAGGCCAACGACAAGCTGAAGAAGGCCGCGAACGTCGACGACCCGAACTTCGTCAACAACGCGATCCTGGGACCGTTGCGGGACAAGCGGTCCGCGGCGATCGGCCGGATCGTGGAGGCCATCGACCGGGTGGCGCAACGGCCGCGCGGGTTGCAGCGCCTGGCCCCGTGCACGGTCAAGGACGGCGACAGCAAGGACGTCAAGGTCGCCGAGCAGCAGAAGGAAGCCGAAGCCGACGCGCCGGAGAAGGGTGACGGCAAGAGCGGGAGCGACGAGAACGAGCTGCCCGGCAACGAGGGCGAGATCCAGCGCCCCGAGGTCGTGGACCTGACCTTCCGCGGCAGCCCCACCGGCAAGGTCGTCGCGATGCCGCAGTTCCTGCGCATCCTCTACGGCGACGCCAAGGTCACGCAGAACGGCCCGAAGAACGCCCGGAAGTCCTGGACCTGCACCGGTTTCGAGGACAAGGTGCAGCTGGACAAGTACCCGGTGTGCCCGCAGGGCAGCAAGGTCAAGCGCATCCACGACTTCCCCAGCTGCTGGGACGGCAAGAACACCGACAGCGCCAACCACCGCGACCACATCGTCTACCCGAACGAGAACGGCAAGTGCCCCAGGGGTTTCCGGGCCGTGCCGCAGCTGCGGATCAGCCTGACCTACAACATCCCCCGGGACGTCCAGCAGAACGGCCAGTACGCGGTCGACGCGTTCCCCGAGGAGGAGCACAACCCGCTGTCCGACCACGACGACTTCGCCAACGTGATGTCCCAGGAGATCATGAACCGCGTGGTGGACTGCATCAACTCCGGCAAGAAGTGCAAGGAGTGACGATGATCCAGGCACACCACCGGACCGGGGTCGACGAGGTGCGCGGCACCGAGGACGTCCGCCGCCTGCTGGACCTGCTCTCCGTCGCCGAGGACGCGACCCTCGTGCACCGCGACACCCCGGACAACCGGGTGTGGGTGGGTGTGCGCGGCGACCGCGGGGCGATGCTGTTCACCGACGTGTTCACCGGCTCGTGGGCCAGCCTCGGCGAAGGCCCCCGCCTGCGCCCCCGCTACGCCGGGGTGCGGTTCCCCACCCACTGCGAGATCCCCGTGGCCGACCTGGCCGTGGCGATCGAGGAGTTCCTCGCGACGGGCCAGCGCCCGACGCGGGTGCCCTGGCAGCAGGTGCGGTGAAGGCGGGCCGCCCCCTTGCGGACCAACGGCGGGGTCCACGAGGGGGCGGCTCGTTCACCCGCGGCCGGTTCACCCGCGGCTCGTTCGCAGGTGGCCGGTTCGCGCCCGGCCCGTGCTCACGGGATGGCCAGGCCCTCCTGCCGCAGCGCCTCCTCCACGCGGAGCCGCTCGATGTCCCGGTCCACGCCCTCGGGCAGGTCGTCGAGGCGGTGGACCACCCCGACCGCCGCACAGGCCTGTGCCAACAGGACGTCGTACGCCTGCCGCACCCCTGCGCGGCGGGCGTACGGCGTGCCGGGGCGGATGAGCGCCAGCACCCGGTGCACGCGCCTCAGGTCGGCGGCCAGCTGCTCGATCGGAAGCCCTTGCGGCGCAACCGGCTCTCTCCGCAACCGCCGGATCAGCCGGGGGATGTGGAGCACGGCCCAGCAGAGCGCGGACGGCGCGAGTGCGACGCCCGCGAACAAGGCGAGGTTGCCCCACGGCGCGGAGGCCATGCCTCAAGTATCAACCCGCGTGCAGAGCCAGGTACAGGTCCACCCGGGACGTGAAATCCGAGAGGTCCACGCCCAGCAGCTCCTCCACCCGCCCCACCCGGTAGCGCAGGGTGTTCACGTGGACGTGCAGCCGTGCCGCCGCCGTCGTCCACGACCCGGAGCAGTCCAGGAACACCCGCAAGGTGCCCACCAGGTCCGACCCGTGCTCGGCGTCGTAGTCCAGCACCGGCCCCAGCACCCGCCGCCGCAACGACCCGCGCAGCTCCTCCGGCACCCCGGCCAGCAGCAGTTGGTGCAGCGCGATCTCCTCGCCCGCGACGACGCAGGTCCGCCCCGGCCGCCGCTCCCCCAGCCGCCGCGCGTGCGACGCCTCCTCCGCCGCCCCGCGCAACCCGGCCGCGCCCACGGCGGACGAGATGCCCACCAGCACCCGCGCCGACCCCAACCCCGGCTCGACGGTCCGCAGGCCGGCGCGCACGGCCTCCGCCCAGCCCGGCCCCGAGGGCGCGATCGCGTAGACCTCGTCGCCGTGCACCGACACCAGGGCGTGCGGCGCGACGGGCGCCAGGACCTCCTCCAGCAACGCCGCCGCCTGCTCCACCCGCCCGTCCGTGGCGGACGCGGCGACCACCCGGAACTCGGCGGCGTCCCACCCGACGGCCGCCAGCCGAGGCCCCAGGTCGCCCGTCCCGGACAGCACCTCGCGCAGCAGCGGCCCGGCCGCCCGGTTCTCGATGCGCCGCTCCTGCACCACCCGGGTCCGCTCGACGCCCACCAGGCTGGCCAGCTCGGCCGCCACCTCGTCGTGCGCCCGGTCGCCGTCGACCACGACGATCCAGGTCGCCACCCGCGACCCGCCGCGCTCGGACACCGGCAGCAGCGTCGTGCGCCGCACCACCCGGGGCAGCCGGTCGGCCTGGAGGAACTCGCGCACGAACACCGCCGCGTCGGGCAGCTCCGGACCGGCCACGACGTGCCCGGTGGTGGACAGGACCCGCACCGGCGCGTCCAGTTCCGCCGCGCCCGCCGCCACCAGCTCGCCCAGCCCGCCGCCGTCTGCGACCACGGTCAGCAGCCGCCGGTGCCGGCCCAGCTGGGCGCCCGCGTCGCCGACGCGCTCGGCGGCCAGTTCCAGCACGACCCGCTCGGTGATGGTCGCGAACGACAGGTCGATCGGAACCTCCAACAACGGCACCCCGTGCCGCCGGCAGGCCTCGACCAGCGCAGCCGGCAATTCACGGGCCTCCGGATCGCTCGCGGCCAACGCGGCCACACCGGCGTGCGCCAAAGAGCCGACGAAGGTCTCGCAATCGGCCGCCGAACGGTGCCAGAGCAGGCCGGACAGGACCAGCTCGCCGCCGGACAGGTACCGCGCCGGGTCGGGCAGCTCGGTGCCGTAGAGCCTGGTCACGGGCCTGTCGAGGAACTCCTCGCCGCACACGAGGCGCAGTCGCAGCTCGGGCACCCGCAGCAGGCTGCGTACCAGCAACACGATCGCCTCCCTCACGTCACGCGAGCGGTTTACCTTCGTCCGATCGTGTTTGTAGGAAAGCACAAAACCACTCCTCGTAGGAGCCTGGGATTCATGCGCCGCGGCCGTAGCTGAACGGCCGGCCCGGTCTGTGTACTGGCTCACACACCGATGGGAGGGCGAGTGACGATCAGCACCCACGTGCTCGACGCACAGCGCGGCAGGCCGGCGGTCGGCCTGGCGGTGCGCCTGGAGCGCGACGGCGAGACGGTGGCGCAAGCCCGCACCGGCGAGGACGGCCGCATCACCGGCTGGCCCAGCGACCGGGCCGGCGTCTACCGGCTGGTGTTCGACACCGGCGACGTGGCCCCGTTCTTCCCCGAGGTGGTGCTGACCTTCCGGGTCACCGAGCCCGGCGAGCACCACCACGTGCCCCTGCTGTTGTCCCCGTTCGCCTACTCCACCTACCGAGGCAGCTGATGGACTTCCTTCGACCCGACACCCTCGCCGAGGCGCTGGCGCTCAAGTCCGAGCGCCCCGACGCCGTGCCGATCGCGGGCGGCACGGACGTGATGGTGGAGCTGAACTTCGACCACCGCCGCCCGGCCGCGCTGCTGGACCTGACCCGCGTCCCCGAGCTGCGCGAGCACTCCACCGGCGACGGCGTGGTGCGCATCGGCGCGGGCGTGCCGTACGCGCGGATCATCGACGAGCTGGGCGACGCGCTGCCGGGCTTGGCGATGGCCTCCCGCACGGTCGGCTCGCCGCAGATCCGCAACCGGGGCACGGTCGGCGGCAACCTGGGCGCGGCCTCGCCGGCCGGCGACACGCACCCGGTGCTGCTGGCGGCGGGCGCGACCGTCGAGGTGGCGTCGGCGCGCGGGGTGCGGTTCATCCCGGCCACCGAGTTCTACCTGGGCGTCAAGCGCAACGCGCTGGAGCCCGACGAGCTGATCACGGCCGTGCACGTGCCGGCCACGCGCGCGCCGCAGCAGTTCTCCAAGGTCGGCACGCGCAACGCGATGGTGATCGCCGTGTGCTCGTTCGCGGTGGCGCTGCACCCCGCCGAGCAGCGGGTGGGCGCGGCCGTGGGCAGTGCCGCGCCGACCCCGCGCCGGGCCACCGAGGCCGAGGAGTTCCTGTCCGGCGAGCTGACCTCCACCGGCCAGTGGGAGTCGCCCCGACCCCTGCTGGACTCGGTGAAACGCCGGTTCGGGGAGCTGGTGGCGGCTGCCGCGAGCCCCATCGACGACGTGCGCGGCTCGGCCGCGTACCGCAAGCACGCACTGTCCGTGCTGGCCCGCCGCACGCTGGGCTGGGCGTGGCAGGACTACACCGGGAAGGCGGCCTAGGGCGATGCGCGTGAACGTGACGGTCAACGGCGAGCAGCGGCAGGCCGACGACGTCTGGGAGGGCGAGAGCCTGCTGTACGTGCTGCGCGAGCGGCTGGGCCTGCCCGGGTCGAAGAACGCCTGTGAACAGGGCGAATGCGGGTCCTGCACGGTGTACCTGGACGACGTGCCGGTGTGTTCGTGCCTGGTCGCGGCCGGTCAGGCGCAGGACCGCGAGGTGCGCACGGTCGAGGGCCTGGCCGAGGGCGACCGGCTGGACCCGGTGCAGGAGGCGTTCGTCGAGGCGGGCGCGGTGCAGTGCGGGTTCTGCACGCCCGGACTCGTCGTCGCCGCGCACGACCTGGTCAACCGGGTGCCCGAGCCGTCCGACCCGGAGATCCGCGAGGCGCTGGCCGGGAACCTGTGCCGCTGCACGGGCTACGAGAAGATCCTCGACGCGGTCCGCTTGGCTGCCCAAAAGAAGAGTGCGCGATGACCCCAACCATCCTTGACGGCGTAGCCGTGTCCACAATGGATGGTCGCGGCACCGAGCACGCTTTCGGGCACGTGGTGTTCGAGAACGGCCGGATCACCGCCGTCGGACCCGGTCAGGCCCCGAAGCCGACCGGTCCGCACACGTGGGTGGACGGCAGCGGCTGCCTGGTCACGCCCGGCCTGGTCAACACCCACCACCACCTCTACCAGTGGGCCACCCGGGGCTACGCGCAGGACGCGACCCTGTTCGAGTGGCTGACCACGCTGTACCCGGTGTGGCGCGGACTGGACGCCGAGATCACGCACGCGGCGGCGTCGGCGGGCCTGGCCAAGCTGGCCCTGACCGGCTGCACGACCGCCGCCGACCACCACTACGTGTTCCCCAGCGAGGGCGGCGACCAGTTCGAGGCCCTGGTCACCGCGGGTCGGCGGGTGGGCATCCGCCTGCACGCCGTCCGCGGCTCGATGGACCGCGGCCAGTCCCAGGGCGGCCTCCCGCCGGACAACCTGGTCGAGGAGACCGAGGCCGCATTGATCGCCACCGAGAAGGCGATCGACGACTACCACGACCCGTCGCCGGACGCCCTGGTCAAGGTCGCCGTCGGCCCCTGCTCGCCGTTCTCGGTGAGCCGGGAGCTGATGACCGGCGCGGCGGAGCTGGCCCGGCGCAAGGACGTCCGCCTGCACACCCACCTCGCCGAGACGCTGGACGAGGAGGACCAGTGCCAGGCCGAGTTCGGCTGCTCCCCCACGGAGTACGCCGAGCGCGTCGGCTGGCTGGGCGAGGACGTGTGGCTGGCCCACACCGTGCACCTCTCGCCGGACGCCGTGAAGAAGCTCGGCACCACCAGCACCGGTTCCGCCCACTGCCCCACCTCCAACGGCCGCCTCGGCACCGGCATCGCGCCCGTCCGCGACCTGCTCGACGCCGGCGCGCCGGTGGGCCTGGGCGTGGACGGGGCCGCGTCCAACGAGTCGTGCGGGATGGTCGAGGAACTGCACCAGGCCGTGTTGCAGGCCCGGCAGCGCGGCGGCCCCAAGGCGCTGGACGTCCGCGAGGCCCTGTGGCTGGGCACGATGGGCGGCGCGAAGTGCCTGGGCCGCGCCGAAGAGATCGGCTCGATCGAACCGGGCAAGCTCGCGGACCTGGCCGTGTGGCGGCTGGACGGCCTGGACCACGCGGGCATCGACGACCCGGTCGCCGCGCTCGTCCTCGGACCCCTGCCCCGCCTGAAGCTGCTGCTGGTGGGCGGCCGGGTGGTCGTGGACGACGGCGAGCTGCGCACCGCACCCGAATCCGACCTCGCACGCGACCTGCGTGCCGCGAGCGCCCGACTGAAGGTGACCCGATGAGCCTCACGCCCGCTGAACTGACGTCCTCGGTGTCCGGTGGCATCGGCTCCAGCCCGCAGCGCCCGGACGGCAACCTCAAGGTGCGCGGCGAGTTCGCCTACGCCTCGGACCTGTGGCACGAGGACATGATCTGGGGCGCCACCCTGCGCAGCCCCCACCCGTACGCGAAGATCCTCTCGATCGACCTCACCGAGGCGCTGAAAGTGCCCGGCGTGTACGCGGTGCTGACGCACCAGGACGTACCCGGGCGCAACCTGTACGGCTTGGAGCACAAGGACCAGCCCGTGCTCGCCGAGGACGTCGTGCGCTACCAAGGGGAACCGGTGGCGCTTGTAGGTGCGGACCACCCCGAGACCGCCTTGCGCGCCATGAAGCGCATCAAGGTCGAGTACGAGGTGCTGACGCCGGTCGTGGACATGGAGACCGCGATCGACGACACGCCCCTGCACCCCGGCGGCAACCTGGTGCGGCACGTGCCGATCCGGCGCGGCGACCCCTCGCTGACGGCGGACGTCGTGGTGACCGGCCGGTACGAGGTCGGGATGCAGGACCAGGCCTTCCTCGGGCCGGAGTCGGGGCTGGCGGTGCCCGCCGAGGACGGCGGCGTGGACCTCTACATCGCCACCCAGTGGCTGCACGTCGACCAGGGCCAGGTGGCGGCGGCGCTGGGGATGCCGCTGGACAAGGTCCGGCTGACGCTGTCCGGCGTCGGCGGGGCGTTCGGCGGGCGCGAGGACCTGTCGATGCAGGTGCACGCGTGCCTGCTGGCGCTGCACACCGGCAAGCCGACCAAGATGGTCTACAACCGCGAGGAGTCCTTCTACGGGCACGTGCACCGGCACCCGGCCGTCCTGTACTACGAGCACGGGGCCGACCGCACCGGCAAGCTGGTCTACGTCAAGGCGAAGATGTACCTCGACGGCGGCGCTTACGCGTCCAGCACGCCGGCGGTGGTCGCCAACGCGGCCACGCTGGGCATCGGGCCGTACGAGGTGGACAACCTGGCCATCGACGCTTGGGGCGTCTACACCAACAACCCGCCGTGCGGCGCGATGCGCGGGTTCGGCGCTGTGCAGGCGGGGTTCGCCTACGAGTCCCAGATGGACAAGCTGGCCGAAGCGCTGGGCATGGACCCGGTGGACGTGCGGATCGTCAACGCGATGACCGAGGGGTCGGTCATGCCGACCGGCCAGGTGGTCGACTCGGCCGCGCCCGTGGCGCAGTTGCTCAAGCTGGTCAAGGACAAGCCGTTGCCGCCGCCGTCCGATCGGGATCTGCGGAACCTCCCCGGTGGCGTCTCGAACACCACGCACGGCGAGAGCGTGGTGCGCGGGGTCGGGTACGCGGTGGGCATCAAGAACATCTGCTTCTCCGAGGGCTACGACGACTACTCCACCGCCCGCGTGCGGTTGCAGGTCATCAACGGCGAACCGGCCGCACTGGCGCACACCGCCGCGTGCGAGGTCGGACAGGGCCTGGTGACGATCATGCAGCAGATCGTGCGGACGGAACTGGGCGTCGAGCGGGTGACGATCCTGCCGATGGACACCACCATCGGCAACGGCGGCTCCACCTCGGCGTCCCGCCAGACCTACGTCACCGGTGGCGCGGTGAAGGCGGCGTGCGCGGCGGTGAAGGAGAAGCTGGCCAAGCTCGCGGCCGGCCGCTCGACGACGGACCTGGTGGAACTGCTGGGCGACGAGGTCATCGACGAGACCGTCGAGTGGCGGCACCGGGCCACCGAGCCGCTGGACCCGGTGACCGGTCAGGGCCGCGCGCACGTCCAGTACGGCTTCGCCGCGCACCGCGCGGTGGTGGACGTGGACGTCGAGCTGGGCCTGGTGAAGGTCGTCGAGCTGGACTGCGCGCAGGACGTCGGCAAGGCGCTCAACCCGCAGGCCGTGCTGGGCCAGATCCAGGGCGGTTCGGCGCAGGGGTTGGGGCTGGCGGTGATGGAGGAGATCCAGACCGCCGGCGGCAAGGTGCGCAACCCGTCCTTCACCGACTACCTGATCCCGACCGTGCTGGACATGCCGCCGATGAGCATCGACGTGCTCGAACTGGCCGACCCGAACGCCCCCTACGGCGTGCGTGGCGTCGGCGAGCCGCCCACGATCTCTTCGACTCCGGCCATCGTGGCGGCCATCCGCAACGCCACGGGCTTGGCCCTCACGCGCGTACCCGTGCGTCCCGAGCACATCACTGGAACCTGAGCTTTGGAGCTTCGCACAATGACCACCTCTGTTTCGCCCGACCACGCCTGGCTGCGGGAGTCCATCGAGCTGGCCACCCGCAACGTCGCCGCCGGCGGCGGGCCGTTCGGCGCGGTGATCATCTGGGACGGCGAGGTGATCGCCACCGGCACCAACCAGGTCACCCCCACGCTGGACCCGACCGCGCACGCCGAGGTGGTCGCCATCCGCGCCGCCTGCCAGGCCATCGGCGACTTCAAGCTCACCGGCTGCGTGCTGGTGTCGTCCTGCGAGCCGTGCCCGCTGTGCCTGTCCGCCGCGCTGTGGGCCCGGGTGGACCGCGTCGTCTACGCCGCCGACCGGCACGACGCGGCGGCGGCCGGCTTCGACGACCGCGAGTTCTACGAGCTGTTCGGCAAGCCCCGCGAACTGTGGAGCCTGCCGGTGCACCAGATCTCCACGGGCGAGGACAACGCGCCGTTCACGGCCTGGCTGTCCCGAACCGACCGCGTCGACTACTGACGCACCACCCGGAGCGGCCACGAGCCGTCGAGTGCTGACCGGAGCACAAACACTCAAAACGCGTTCGGTTGGGCGAGGGCCTGCCGGCATCGCTCGGCGATGCCGCGTCGGCCTGCCGCGGCGGCTTTTCCGACGATCACGCTTTTCGATCGGCGGAAAAGGCGTTGCGGTGGGCCGACCCGCAGGCGGCATCGCCGCGCCGCGACGGAGTCGCGGCCATCGAACACAGCGCCCACCGGCATGGGAAGGATCGTCATGACCCAGCTCAGGGATGACGTACCCACGCAGTCCACACAGCTCGACCGGTTCTTCCGCATATCCGAGCGCGGCAGCACCATAGGCCGAGAAGTGCGCGGCGGTATCACCACGTTCGTGGCGATGTCGTACATCGTATTGCTCAACCCGCTCATCCTGGGCGCGTCGGCCGACATCACCGGCGCGCGCCTGACCACCGAGCAGCTCACCACGGCGACCGCGCTGGCCGCGGGCGTGATGACCATCCTGATGGGTGTCGTCGGCAACGCCCCGCTGGCGCTCGCGGCGGGCCTGGGCGTGAACGGCGTCGTGGCGTTCCAGATGGCGCCGACGATGACGTGGGCGCAGGCGTTCGGCCTGGTCGTGCTCGAAGGCCTGTGCATCGTGGTGATGGCGGCCTCGGGCGTCCGGGAGAAGATCATCAACGCCATCCCGGGGCCGTTGAAGACCGCCATCACGGTCGGCATCGGCCTCTACATCGCCCTGGTCGGCCTGGTCAGCGCCGGGTTCGTGACCCGGACGCCGGACGCGGTCGGCTCGTCGGTGCCGGTCCGGATGGGCGTCGACGGTCACCTGTCCGGGTGGCCGATCGCGATCTTCTGCCTCGGCCTGCTGCTGATGATCGTGCTGATGGCCCGGGGCGTGCCGGGGGCGGTGCTGATCAGCATCGCGGCGGCGACCGTGCTGGCGATCGCGGTCAACGCCGCGTTCGACGTCGAGGGGTGGGGGCTGGTGACGCCGAACGTGCCGGACAGCGTCGTCGCCGCGCCGGACTTCGGGCTGTTCGGGCAGGTGGACCTGTTCGGCGGGTTCGTCTCAGCCGGGGTGATCACGGCGACGGTGTTCCTGTTCACGCTGGTCCTGTCCGGGTTCTTCGACGCGATGGGCACCATCACGTCGGTGTCGGACGAGGCCGGGCTGACCCGGGACGGCAAGGTCCAGGGCATGGGCAAGATCCTGCTGGTCGACGGCGCGGGCGCGGTGGCGGGCGGGGTGACCGGGTCGTCTCCGAACACGGTGTTCCTGGAATCGGCGGCGGGCGTCGGCGAGGGCGCGCGGACGGGGTTGGCCAGCGTGGTCACCGGCGGGCTGCTGGCGGCGACGCTGCTGTTCACGCCGCTGGCGGCGGTGGTCCCGGCGCAGGCCGCCGCGCCCGCGCTGGTGGTGATCGGCGGCTTGATGATGGCCCAGTGCCGGCGGATCCCCTGGCACGACACCGATTACACGATCCCGGTGTTCCTGACGGTGGCGGTCATCCCGTTCACCTACTCGATCACCAACGGCATCGGCGCGGGGCTCGTGTCGTACGTGGTGATCAAGATCTGCAAGGGCCAGTGGCGGTCCGTCGGCTGGCTGATGACCTCGATCGCGGCGCTGTTCGTCCTGTACTTCGGGGTCGAGGGCGTGACTGCGGTCCTGCACTAGAGGAGGACCCGAAGTGCGCGAGCTGGCTTCTCTCGTGGCGGACTGGGACGGTCCGTTCGCCGTGGCGTCCGTGGTGGCCGTGCGGGGCAGCGCGCCCCGCGAGGTCGGCGCGGCGCTGGCGGTCCACCCGGACGGGCGGGTCGTGGGCAGCGTGTCCGGCGGGTGCGTGGAGGGCGCGGTGTACGAGCTGGCGCTGTCCGTGCTGGAGACCGGCCGGCCGCAGCTCGCGCACTTCGGGTACTCGGCGGAGGACGCGTTCGCCGTGGGGTTGACGTGCGGGGGCGAGCTGGAGGTGTTCGTCCAGGTCGTGACGCCGGAGATCCGGGAGGCGCTGCGCGCGGCGCGCGAGGGTCGTCCGGTGGTGCTGACGCGGTCGTTGGAGGGCGGCTCCTGTGAGGTGGCGTTCCCTTCTCACGCGGTCAGTCGTTCGTCCGTTGTGGACGGTTGGCTGGTCGAATCCTGGGGTACTGCGCCGAGGTTGTTGGTGTTCGGCGCGATCGACTATGCGGCGGCTTTGGCACGGCAGGGGAAGCTCCTCGGCTACCACGTGACGGTGTGCGACGCGCGGCCGGTGTTCGCGACGCCCGAACGGTTCCCGGCCGCCGACGAGGTCGTGGTGGATTGGCCACACCGCTACCTGGCCTCGACCCCGGTCGACTCGTCCACGGCCGTGTGCGTGCTGACCCACGACCCGAAGTTCGACGTGCCGCTGTTGAAGGAGGCGCTGAGGATGCCGGTCGGTTTCGTCGGCGCGCTGGGTTCGCGCCGCACCCACCTGGACCGGTTGGCTCGACTGCGCGCCGAGGGCGTGACAGAGGGTCAACTGGCCCGTCTGCGCTCCCCCATCGGCTTGGACCTGGGCGCTCGGACGCCCGAGGAGACGGCAGTGTCCATTGCCGCCGAGATCATCGCGGTTCGGCACGGCGGCGGCGGGCTGCCCCTGACGACCACTGACACCCCGATCCACAAGGAGGACCCGAATGGCCCTGATCTTCCTCAACGGCGGCGGGATGCGTGGCGGCCCGCTGCACCACCAGTTGCAGGGGACGCCCCTGTTGTGTGTCGCGCGTAGTGCGCCCAAGTACCGGTATTTCTCGGTGGGTGACCGGTTTCCGGCGATGCATGCGTCGGGGAGCGGGGCGGTGGTGGGTGAGCTGTACGACCTGCCGCTGACCGTTCTGCGCGATCACCTGCTTCCGGCCGAACCGCCTGAGTTGGAGATCGGGGTGATCGAGTTGGAGGACGGGAGTGCGGCGTTGGCCACCGTGTTGCGCGATGCGTACTTGGACAGCGCGGAGTTGACCGACATCACCGCTGTCGGCGACTGGCGGGCGTACCGGGGATTGCCGGGGTGAGCCGGGGTGAGCCCACTGAGGGTGACTGAATTTCTAACGCTTCGGGTGAAATCTGCACCCTGATTCACCGCGCTGGTGTCGCGACCGCGTCGATACGCTCGCCTGCGCCATACGGACCCGAGGAAGGGAATCCCCGCATGTCCGAGCAGGTGCGCCTCGACAACATCTTCCGCATCTTCACCGCCCTCGACACCGACGACGACAGCGAGATCACCTGGGCCGACTTCGCGGTGAAGGCACACGGCATCGGCAGGGAGTTCGGGCTCGACGACGCCTCGCCGGAGGTGCGGGCGCTGACCAAGGCGTACCAGGGTGTGTGGGACTACATCCGGGGCGCGGACGTGGACCACGACGACGTGGTGACCCAGGCCGATTTCCGCGTGGCACACGAAAGCGGCCGGTTGACCACCAGCGGCTTGCTGGCCAAGTGGGAACTGGCGGCCCAGGCGGCATTCACCATCGCCGACCGCGACGGGGACGACCGGCTCGACGAGATGGAGTTCGGCCGGCTTTACCGGGGGGCGGGGATCACCGACCCGCAGGTGGCCTCGATCGCCTTCGACTCGATGGACGTCGACAGCGATGGCCTCCTCACGTTGGCCGAGTTCATCACCAACACGCGAGGGTTGTTCACGGCGACCGACGAGTCCGAGAAGGGCGCGCACATGCTCGGCGAGTGACGTCGGCGACTCTTCCGCCGCTGCGTGACGGCGAGCTTTTCGCCGCGCTCCGCGCGGCGGTGCGCCAGCACAAACCGAGGGCCTCGGTTCCCCCGCCGTACGGCCTGCCCGAAGGGCTACCACGCTTTCGGTCGGGTGCAGCCGAAATTGTTGTGAGGAACGAGCAACAATTTTAGCGGCACCCGACCGAAA
Source organism: Saccharothrix sp. CCNWYY140 (assembly GCF_037401995.1). NCBI lineage: Bacteria > Bacillati > Actinomycetota > Actinomycetes > Pseudonocardiales > Pseudonocardiaceae > Saccharothrix > Saccharothrix sp. CCNWYY140. Next base: position 52,125 of record NZ_JBBEGC010000036.1, on the reverse strand, counting down.
GTGTGGTTGGCTTTGCCAGGCCGTGCGGCGGGGGAACCGACGCCCGTCCCCCACCGGTGGCCTCCCCAGCCGCTTTTGATCTTTAAAGCGCGAAGCGCGTTCGAGCTTGAGAGCGCGGAGCGCGTCCTGTTCTGACCCGCGAAGCGTGGATTGAGGAAGCGAAGCGCGGGTTCTAAAGATTAAAGAGCCTCGCCGGCGGGCGAGCCACCAAGGATGACACAAAGCAAGGGAGTGGGTTTCTTGTGTCATCCCCGTATGGCCCGGCAAAGCCAACCACACTTTTGGCCGGGTGCCGCTAAAATTTTTGCTCGTTCCTCACAAAAATTTCGGCTGCACCCGGCCAAAAGTGTGGTAGCCCTTCGGGCGGGCCATACGGGGATGACACAAGAAACCCGGCTTGCGTTGTGTCCTCCACGGCGGACACGCCCGCCGCGCTTCGCGCGACGAAAGGCAACCGCGCTGCGCGCGGTCGGAGATCAGCGCGCGGCGGGAGGCGAGCTGGTGGCGGTGTTGTGCGGCGGAAGCGGTGCTAGGAGGGTGAGTCGAGGCCGTGGAGGGTGTGGGTGAGTAGGGCGGATAGGACCGCTTCGCTTTGGGCCACGTCGCCGGGGCGCAAGGTTCGCGCAGCCGCCTCCACCGATCCGTGGATCAGCAGTGCCCGCAGCCCCGGCTGGGGTACGCGGGCCTCCAGCAGGACGCCCGCGAGGGGGGCCAGCAGCTTCTCGTGTTCCGCGCGGATGCGGCGGCGGGATTCCTCCGGCAGGGCGTGCGCGGACAGAGCCACGACCGCGCCGTGGCTGCCGTCCACGATGATCTCCAAGACCGTGCGCAGGTAGGCCTCGACCTTGGCCGGTACGCCGTCGACCGCGTGTACCGCTGCTGCCAGCCGCCGGGCCTGGTCGGGGAGTTCATCCGTGACGATTGCCGCGACCAGTTCCTCCCGCGACTTGAAGTACTCGTAAAGCGACGGCCTCGACAGGCCCACCCGGCGGGCCAGGGCGGCCAGGGTCAGGGCGTCCGGGCCCTCCTCCGCGACGATCTCACGGCCTGCCGCCAGCAGGGAGCGCAGCCGGTTCGCGCGGTGTTCCGCGAGGGTCTCGGCGCTGATCCTGGGCACGCCGGAGAGCGTACCCCCTTGTTTTCCCGACGCCGCGTTGGAATAGTTGCCTACACAGCGTCGGGAACCTGGAGGTGCCGGATGTTCGTGGCGACCAACCGCCTGTTCGTGCCCGCCGAGCGGGCCGAGGAGTTCGAAGAGCACTTCCGCGCCAACATGCGGACGTACCTTCCCGGGGTGCCGGGATTGCGTCGCAGCACCCTGCTCCGGCCTACCCGGCCCGACCAGCCCTACGTCTCGGTGAACGAGTTCGACACCGAGGAGGACTTCAAGGCGTGGGTGGCCTCGGCCTCCTTCAAGGAGGCGCACCGGCGCAACGCCGGCATCGCCCGCCATGTGACGGGCAACGCCGTGGAGACCTTTCAGCCCAGTGAGGACCTCGTGCTCACGGGATCGTGAGGGCCTTCATCGTGTTGATCTCGTCCTGTTGCGAGACCATCACGTCGTTGGCCATCTCCTCGACCCGTGCGTCCGCGCCCGAGGACAGCAGGTCCAGCGCCATCTTCAGCGCGCCCTCGTGGTGGGCGATCATCAGCTGGAGGAACAGCCGGTCGAAGTCGGCGCCGCGGGCGGCCTTGAGGGCGTTCATCTGGTCGTCCGTGGCCATGCCGGGCATGGACTTGTGGTCCACTTCGGGCATCTTGCCCGAGTGGCCGTGTGCGGGGGCCTTCTCGCCGAACTGGCGTTGCCACTGCTCCATCGCGCCGATCTCCGGGCCCTGGGTGTCGTAGATGCGCGAGGCCAGGGCCTTCACCGTCTCGTTCTGCGCGCGTTCGGGCGCCAGCGCGGACATCTCCAGCGCTTGCCGGTGGTGGGCGATCATGCCGACGACGTACTTCAGGTCGGCCTCGTTGGGCGCCACCCAGCGGTCGGTGCCGACGTCCTCAGGGGCGAGCGTCTGCGCCTGCTCACCCGGTTTGCCCGGCACGATCACGTCCGGCGCACTCGACTCCTTCGCCGTGCACGCGGCCAGGAACGCCACCACCGCCGCCACGAACAAGATCCGCATCTGCTCCTGACCCCCTCGACTCGGCGACAACGTACCCGCCCGTCCCACGAGCCGGAAGTCTGCTCCTTACCGACTAATGGGTCTGGTGGTTAGCGTTGCGAAGGGCAATACTGCGGTCCCTGCTACAGGTTTGGAAGGGGAGACCTGAAGTGAACGCACGCGATTCGGCCCGCCGCCGCAGAGCCGGCGCGGCTCTGGGGGCGTTGGCACTGGCCGCCACGTCACTCGTGCTCGGCCCGCAGGCGCTGGCCGCGCCCGAGGTGGACGCGGACGTCGCTGGGCTGTCGGAGGCCCAGCTGTCCGAGCCCGCCCAGACGGGCACCGAGATCCCGGGTGTCGACGAGATCCGCCACACCCGCAACATCAAGCACCTCGCGAACCTGCCGAAGCCGGCTCCGTTCACCGAGGCGTCGACGTGGTCCGACCTGGCCTTCCAGGGCGGCTACGCGTTCGACGGCAACTACGACGGATTCGTCATCTACGACATCCGCAACCCGCACAAGCCGTCGATCGTGAGCACCGTGCTGTGCCCGGGCTCGCAGAACGACATCTCGGTGCACGGGAACCTGCTGTTCCTGTCCACCGACTCGTCGCGCACCGACAACTCGTGCAGCAGCAAGCCGCAGCCGGCCACGATCAAGGAGTCGTGGGAGGGCGTCAAGGTCTTCGACATCAGCGACAAGCGCAACCCGCGCTACATCGCCGCCGTCGAGACCAAGTGCGGTTCGCACACCCACACGCTGGTGCCGGACAAGAAGGGCAAGGACGTCTACCTGTACGTGTCGTCCTACGCGCCCAACGCGACCTTCCCGGACTGCCAGCCGCCGCACGACCTGATCTCCATCGTCAAGGTCCCGCTGAAGGACCCCGCCTCGGCCAGCCTGCTGACCGAGCGCGTGCTGTTCCCCGACGGCGGCAACCCGGGCCGTGACGGCGACGTCGACACCGGTTACGTGCGTGCTACCTCAGGTTGCCACGACATCACCGTGTACCCGTCCAAGGACCTCGCCGCGGGCGCGTGCATGGGTGACGGCGTGCTGTGGGACATCTCCGACCGCGAGAACCCCCGCGAGATCAACCGCGTGCAGGACAACGTGAACTTCGCGTTCTGGCACTCGGCCACGTTCAACAACGCCGGCACCAAGGTCGTCTTCACCGACGAGCTCGGCGGCGGCAGCGCGGCCACCTGCAACCCGAAGATCGGTCCCCTGCGCGGTGCGGACGGCATCTACGACGTCACCGGCCAGGGCGACGCCCGCAAGCTGGAGTTCCGGTCGTACTACAAGATCCCCCGGACCCAGGCCGACTCCGAGAACTGCGTGGCGCACAACGGTTCGCTGATCCCCGTCCAGGGCCGCGACATCATGGTGCAGGCGTGGTACCAGGGCGGCTTCTCCGTGTGGGACTTCACCGACTCCCGCAACCCCAAGGAGATCGGCTGGTTCGAGCGCGGCCCGCTGCCCGACCGCAAGGGCGGTGGTGCGTGGTCGACGTACTACTACAACGGCTACATCTTCTCGTCCGACATGGCGAAGGGCTTCGACGTCTTCGACATCCGCGACCCGCGGACGGCGACGGCGAAGCTGATCCGCGTGGGTGAGCTGAACGTCCAGACCCAGGGCCACTACCGGGAGCTGTTCCCGCGGTAGTGCACTTGAGTCGATTGTGGGGGCCTGTCCGTTCGCCGGGCAGGCCCCCTTTTCGTCAGCCGAGTTCGGTGAAGAGGGTGAGCTGGAGCCCGGCAGGCGCTTCGAGCCGGGCGTTGAGCGAGTTCCACGGCGTCTTGGTGGGCTCGGCGACCACGGTCGCGCCCGCCTCTTCGAGCTCCCGGGTGGTGGCCGTGGAGTCGTCCACCTCGAAGGCGACCCGGATGTGCCCGGCGACCCGCCGGCCGACCTCGACCTGGTCGATGTACTCGGCGTGCGGCGGGTCGGTGATCTCCAACGTGGCCCGCCCGGCCTCCAGGATGGTGACCCGCCCGCCGGGCGAGCTGAACGCGGCCCGTTCGGGCAGCCCCAGGACGTCCCGGTAGAACTGGAGTGCCTCGTCGTAGTCGTCGGCGGTGACGACCAGGCGCAGTTCGCGGACCATGTGTTCCCCCTCAGTGTCGTACGGGTTCGTTCCTGCGCTCCACGGCTACCAGCACCGCGACCAGCGCCGCCAGCACCAACGCGACCACGTGGATGGGCGCGGGCGAGAACGACGCCAGCAGCGCCAGCAGGGCCGTCACCGGGAACGCCCACGTGATCAGCCCCCGCCGCATCGGGCGCACCTGGATGTACCACACCACCAGCAGGAACACCGCGATCGGCACCGTGGTCGCGAGCCCGGCGGCCAGCGCCGACAGGTGCGACACGTGCAGGTCGTGGTCCACCGCCACCTCCAACCCCGCCCCCACCGCCGCGACCGAGGCGAAGATCAGGAAGTGCCCGTACCCCCAGGTCATGGAGAACCGCAGGGTGGTCAGCAGGTCCTGCGCCGGGTGGTCGAAGTAGAGCCACCACAGCGAGAACACGATCACCAGGCCCGCCACCGCCAGTGAGATCAGCCGGGTCTGCGAGTGGCCCGCGTCCAGGGCCTCCGCGATCGCCCCGGTGGCCGCCAGGATCGACTCGCCCAGCACGATGAGGGTGAACAGCCCGTACCGCTCGCTGATGTGGTGGGGGTGCCAGGTCGTGCGCCCGGCCCGCTCGGCCCACACCGGCACGGCCAGCTCGGCCACGACCAGCACCAGGAACCCGACCCAGAACACGCTGTCCGGCAGCCACAGCCGCGCCACCCACCCCAGCTGCACGACCGTGATGCCCAGCGCGTACCGACGGGCGCCCGCGGCCCGCTCCCGGTCCGACCGCGCGGCGCGCAGCCACTGGGCGACCATCGCCAACCGCATGATCACGTACCCGACCGTGATGACGGTGAAGTCGGCCCGGTCGAACGCCCTCGGCACGCCCGCCGCCACCACCAGCACGCCGGCGATCTGGACCAACGTGGTCAGGCGGTAGGGGACGTCGTCGGTGTCGTAGGCGGAGGCGAACCAGGTGAAGTTCAGCCACGCCCACCAGATCGCGAAGAACACCGTCAGGTAGCCGGCCACGCCGTGCCCGATGTGGTCCTCGCTCAGCGCGTGGTGCAGGTTGGCGGCGGCGGAGGCCACCGCGACCACGAAGCACAGGTCGAACAACAGCTCCAGCGGGGTGGCGACCCGGTGCTCCTCGTCGGACCTCCGGGCCGTCATCGGCCGGTACCACGCCCTCGTCATGCCCGGATCATGCACACCGCGCCGCGACATCGCACACCCGGCCCCGCCGATAGGTAGGCTCTCTATATGTAGCGTTCCTACTAATGCGGAGGTACCGGTGGCGCGGAAGTTGTTGGTGTGGCTGCACGTCATCACGTCCACGGGCTGGATGTGCATGGCGTTAGCGCTGTTCGTCGTGGTGACCTACGCCCTGGAGAACCCGGCCGCCTTCGAGGTGGCGCTGCTGCTCGACGTCGAGGTGCTCCAGTTCATGGCCACGACCTCGGCGTTCAGCGGCCTGATGCTCTCCGGCCTCACCCCGTGGGGCTTCTTCCGGCACTGGTGGGTGCTGGTGAAGACCGTGGTCACGTTCTCGCAGCTCTACATCGGCATCTTCGTGCTCAGCCCCAACCTGCACCCCGGCGGCTCGCCCACGCTGATGCGCGTCGGGTCGCTGCTGATGGCGTCGGCCCTGGCGTGCCAGGTGTGGCTGTCGGTGGCCAAGCCGTTCGGCCGGACGGCCTGGGCCAAGCCCGGCAAGCTGCCCACCGCCCAGGCCCGCGCGTTCGTCGCCTGCCTCGCCATACCGGCGGTGGACTACACCCTCGGCGAGTTCGTCCTCGACACCCACATCCCGGCGCTATCGCTGCTCACGGTGGTGGCGTTCCCCGTGGTCCGCGCGGTGCGCAGGCGCCCGGCGACCCGGTTCACCCACCCGGCGGCGTGACCTGAAACTGATAACGGTTACCATTCCCGACGATCACCGACTCGCGGGGAGGAACCGGGCGTGGCGCACTTGCTGATGGTCGAGAGTTGGGTGGGTGCGATGAGCACCCTGCTGCCGCGCGCGATCCGCGAGTCGGGGCACCGCTTCACCTTCCTGACCCGGGACCTGCACCACTACCTGCGCTCGGCGCCCAGCCACCCGCACCCGCTGCTCACCGCGGACAACGTGCTCACCACCGAGACCAACGACCTGGACACCCTGCTGCCCTTCGTGGACCAGGCGCACGCCCTGCTGCGCTTCGACGGCGTGATCTCCTCCTGCGACTACTACCTGGCCACGGTCGCGCGGGTCGCCAACCACCTCGGGCTCCCCGGGCCGCGGGCCGACGCCGTCGAACGCGCCTACCGCAAGGACCTCACCCGGCAGGCCACCACCGGCGTCCCCGGACCGCGCTGGGCGCTGGCCCACGACTGGCCCTCCACCGCGAAGGCCGCCGCCGACCTGGGCTACCCGCTGGTGGTCAAGCCGGTGGACCTGTGCGCCGGCATGCACGTCCGGGCCGTCCGCGACGAGAACGGGCTGCGGGAGGCGTTCCTGGCGCTGGAGGCGTTCCCGGTCAACGCCCGCAACCAGCCGCGCGTGCCCACGGTCCTGCTGGAGGAGCTGCTGGTCGGCCCGGAGGTCAGCGTCGAGACCGTCACCACCGGCGGCACCACCCACGTGATCGGCGTGACGGACAAGAGCATCGCCGGCGACCCGTGGTTCGTGGAGAGCGGCCACATGTTCCCCGCCGCGCTCGACGAAGACCAGGCGCGCCAAGCGGTCGACACCGCCAAGGCCGCCATCGAGGCGCTCGGCCTGGACGACTCCGTCGCGCACACCGAGGTCAAGCTGACCGCCGACGGCCCCAAGCTGATCGAGGTCAACCCGCGCCCGGCGGGCAACCAGATCACCGAGCTGGTCCGCCGGGTCACCGGTGTCGACCTGCCCGCCGTGTTCGCCCAGCTCGCCGTGGGCGAACGGCCCGACCTGCGACCGCGCACGACCGGCGTCCGCAGCGCCGCGATCTCCTTCCTGCTGCCGCCGCGCGCGGGCGTCGTGGCCGGCATCGACGCGCCCGAGCACCCGGACGTCGTGGACTGGTCGGTCAAGCCCGCCGGCCACCGCGCGGGCGAGCCCACCAGCAACAACACCTACCTGGGCCACGTCATGACCACCTCCCCCGACCACGACGCCCGCGCCCGCGCCGAGCAGGCCGTCGCGGCGATGGAGGTCCGCTACGCCGAGGACGGCCAGTGACCCTCGCCGACCTCCTGCACCGGGCGAGAACCGGTGCACTGGGACCCGACCCGGCCGGTTGCACGGTCAGCGTCGCCTTCACGACCCGCCAGGGCGCCCGGCACGCCGGGCGCGGCCAGACCTACCGCAACACCGTCGTCAGCCTGCGGGTCGGCGAGGCGGTCGGGTCGTGCGCGGTCGAACCCGGCGACGAGCCGGACGTCGCCGACTGCGCCGGGGTGACCGTCGCCGACCTGCTCGACCACCCGGACGCGGCGGTGCGCACCGCGGCCCTCGACGCCTACCTCATGCACGCCCACCCGCACGAGACGGCGAAGGCGGACATCGTGCGGATCGGCGCCGGCGACTCGCTGACCAAGTCGATGGACCGCGCCGAGGCCGTGGTCGACCTGCTCGACGCCCAACCGGGCCAACGGGTCCTGGTCGTCGGAGTGGTGAACTCCCTGCTGCACCACCTGCGGGCCAGGGGCGTCGAGTACGTGCCGTGCGACCTCAAGGGCGGCCGGACGGAGTGGGACGAGCCGATCGTCACCGACTTCCAGGACACCACCTTCGACCTGGTCATGGCCTCGGGCATGACCCTGGGCAACGGCACCTTCGAGGAGCTGCTGGCCACCGGGGCACCCGTCACCCTGTTCGCCCAGACCGCCAGCGCCATCGCGCCCTGGTTCCTCGGCGCGGGCGTGCGGGCCGTCTCGGCGGAGCCCTACCCGTTCTTCTGGCTGCACGGCGGCCCGACCACCCTGTTCCACTACCGGGAACCGTGACCATGCGCACGTCATTACTGGACCTGCTCGGCAACACGCCGGTGGCCCGCATCGACACCCCGCTCCCCCACCGGCACGGCGGTTTCTGGGCCAAGCTCGAACACCTCGGCGCCGGCGGCATGAAGGCCCGCTCGGCCGTGGCCATGCTGTTGGCCGCCAAGAAGCGCGGCGACCTGCGGCCGGGCGCGGTGGTCGTGGAGTCCACCAGCGGCACGCTCGGGCTGGGCCTGGCGTTCGCCGGCCAGGCGCTGGGCCACCCCGTGGTGCTGGTGGTGGACCACGAGCTGGAGCCGTCGATGCGGGCGCTGCTGCGCGCCCACGGCGCCCGGCTGGAGATCGTGGACCGGCCGCACCCCACCGGCGGCTGGCAGCAGGCGCGGCTGGACCGGCTGCACGCCGTGCTGCGCGGCCTGCCCGGCGCGTACTGGCCCGACCAGTACAACAACCCCGACAACCCGGCCGGGTACGCGGGCCTGGCGCGCGAACTGGTCGAGCAGCTGGACCGGGCCGACGTGCTGGTGTGCAGCGTGGGCACGGGCGGGCACAGCGCCGGGATCGTGAGCGCGCTGCGCCGGTACTGGCCGCTGCTGCGGCTGGTCGGCGTGGACACCGTGGGCTCGACGATCTTCGGCCAGCCCGCCCGGCAGCGCGTGATGCGCGGGCTGGGCAGCAGCATCCACCCGCGCAACGTGGCCTACCACGAGTTCGACGAGGTGCACTGGCTCGGCCCGGTCGAGGTGGTGGACGCCTGCCGGCGGCTGGCCCGCGACGGGTTCGTCACCGGCGGGTGGAGCACCGGCGCGGTCGCGCTGGTGGCGGCGTGGGTGGCGCGGCTGGAGCCGGGCGCGCGGGTGGTGACGGTGTTCCCCGACGGGCCGCACCGGTACCTGGGCACGATCTACGACGACGACTTCTGCGAGTCGCGCGGCCTGCTGGGCGTGCCCGCCGACCGCCCGGTCGAGATCGGGCACTCCGGCGAGATCGAGGTGACCAGCTGGGCGCGGTGCTCGACCATCACCGCACCACTCGCGGTGGGGGTGCCGGCGTGAAGCTCTCCTGGCACGTGTACGGCCTGGACCTGCGGACGCCGCTGCGGATCTCGCGGTCGGTGACGACCCGGCGCGACGCCGTGCGCGTGGTGCTGGAGCACGACGGGGTCAGGGGCCACGGCGAGGTCGTGACCAGCGTCTTCTACGACCTGGACGTGCCCCGGATCGTGGAGCTGCTCACGGGGGTCGCCCCGGTCGTGTCGGCGGTGCGCCCGGAAAACCTGCTCGCCGAACTACCGCCCTTGCCACCCGGTGTGCTGGCGGCCTTGGACGCGGCGGTGCACGACTTGCTCGCGACACGCGGCGGCGTCCCCCTGCACTCACTGCTGGGCGATCCACAGTGGACAGATGTGCCGACCGCCTTCACCATCGGCATCGGCGATCCACAGTCCTGCGCCGCCCAGGCCGCCGAGTTGACCGGTCGCGGTTTCTCGGTGCTCAAGGTCAAGGTCGGCGGCCCGGATGACGTGGCCGCCGTCCAAGCGGTCCGTGCAGCCGCCCCCGACGCGCGGCTGATCCTCGACCCCAACGGCGGCTGGACGGCGGAGCAGGCCGTGCGCGTGCTCGACGGCCTGCAAGTCGATGCGCTCGAACAGCCTTTCCCCACCGGCCGGTTCGCGGAGCTGGCCTGGTTGCGGGAGCGCACCTCGGTACCGCTGATCGCGGACGAGGACGCCGCCACCGCCGCCGATGTGAAGGCGTTGGCGGGCTTGGTGGACGGCGTGAACATCAAGCTCGCCAAGTGCGGCGGGATCACGAAGGCCCGCGAGATCATCGACACCGCCCGGGACGCGGGCCTGGATGTCATGCTCGGCTGCCTGGTCGCCAGTTCGTTGGGCATCGCGCCGGCGGTCCACCTGACCTCGCACGCCCGCTGGGTCGACCTCGACGGCCACCTGCTGCTCGCCCGTGACCCCTGGCAGGGCCTCGGTGGCGAGGACGGCACACTGCGACTCTCGGGGGCACCGGGGCTCGGCGTGGTGCCGCGATGAGGCGGTTCCCGCTGCCGGTGCGGCTGCTGCTGGTCAACCAGTTCGGCGTCAACACCGGGTTCTACCTGCTCATCCCCTACCTGGCCACGCACCTGGGCGACGTGGGCCTGTCGGCGGCGGCGACCGGCGTGGTGCTGGGCGTGCGGACGCTGAGCCAGCAGGGGCTGTTCCTGCTGGGCGGCTCGGCGTCCGACCGGCTCGGGCCGCGCCGGGTCATCATCGCCGGCTGCGCTCTGCGGACGGTCGGCTTCGGCCTGTTCGCGGTCGGCGACACGATGACCGTGCTGCTGGCCGCGTCCGTCCTCAGTGGACTGGCCGGGGCGCTGTTCAACCCGGCGGTGCGCGCCTACATCGCCGAGGAGTCCGACGACAGGGTCGGCGCGTTCGCGTTGTTCAACGTCTACGGGCAGGCGGGGGCGCTGGTCGGTCCGCTGCTGGGCAGCTTGTTGCTGCTGTGGGACTTCCGCGTGTCGGCGCTGGTCGCGGCCGGGATCTTCGCGGTGTTGACGGTGGCCCAGGCGCTCGTGCTGCCCGCCCGGGACGTGCCGCCGCACCGGGGCACCGTGCTGGACGACTGGCGGGAGAGCCTGGCGGACAAGCGGTTCCTGGCCTTCACGGTCGCGTTGACCGGCATGTTCGTGCTCCAGAACCAGCTGTACCTGGTGCTGCCGCTGGAGGTCGAGCGGCTGACCGGGTCGGCACAGGCCGTGGCGGCGGTGTTCCTGGTCTCCACGGTGGCGACCCTGCTGCTCCAGGTCCGGGTCACGCGGTGGTTCGAGAAGGCTCCACGCGGCCGGGCCATCGCGGTCGGGCTGGCCGTGATGGGCCTGGGGTTCACCGCGACCGCGTTGAGCCACGTGTGGGCGGGCGGTCTGGCCGGGCCGCTGGCAGCCGCGTTCTTCCTGTCCCTCGGCGTGATGATCGCGCACCCGTTCGTCTACGAGCTGATCCCCGCGTTCGGCCGCACCGGCCTGTCCGGCACCTACTTCGGCGTGTTCTACCTGGTCTCGGGCCTGGCAGCCACGGTGGGCAACGCCGCCGTGGGCTGGGTGTTCGGCGTGTCCGGCGTGGCGGCGTCGCTGGTGTGCGTGGCCGTCGGGCTCGTGTGCGCGGCGGCCGTGGTGTGGCTGCACCGCCGGGGCGCGTTGACCCCGACCCGAGAGGCGGCCCTGTGAGCTTGGGCGAGAACCTGCTGACCGACAACCCGGCGCTCTACGAGCACCAGTTCCCCGACCCCGACCACGTCGCCGCCCGCTGGGTGCACGACGTCGTCACCCGCTTCGGCGGCGGCACGTCCGTGCTCGACGTCGGCAGCGGCACCGGCCGCGACGCGGGGTGGCTGGCCCGCAACGGCTACGACGTCGTCGGCCTGGACAGCTCCCAGCGGATGGTGGCGTACGCGCGCGAGCACCACCCGACGCAGTTCGTGGTCGGCGACATGCGCACCTTCGCGCTCGGCCGGACCTTCTCGGTCCTCACCTGCCTGGACAGCGCGTTCCTGTACTGCCACACCAACGCCGACCTGACCGCGTTCCTCCAGCGCGCCCGGGACCACCTCGACCCCGGTGGGCTGCTCGTCGCGGAGATGCGCAACGGCGCGTTCTTCCTGGGCAACACCGAACTGCTCGACGGCGTCCGCACCCGGACCGTCGAGTGGGACGGCGTGCCCTACACCTCGCGCACCCGGCTGTGGATCGACCACGCCGCCCAGCTGCTGCGCCGCCGCCGCGAGTGGACGTGGCCGGACGCGCAGCCGCTGGTGCAGACCTCGGCGTGGCGGCTGCTGTTCCCGCAGGAGCTGCGCCACCTGCTCGACCTCGCCGGGTTCGAGGTGCTCGCCCTGTTCGACTCGCCCGGTCCGCGCACCGACGACCCGTGGTCGCCGGACGCGCGGTTGAGCGAGGCCCTGTCCGGCGACCGCCTGCACGTGGTCGCCCGCCGCTTGTGAGAGGAACCACCATGCCCACCCGCCGCCACTTCCTCGGCCTGCTGTCGCTGGCCGCCCTGTCCGGCTGCGCCCCCGTCTCCGCACCGCAAGCCGCCGCGCCCAAGAGCGGCGGGCGGCTGCGCGCGGCGTTCGCGGGCGGCGGCGCGAAGGAGGTGCTCGACCCGCACCTGGCCAACCTGTTCGTCGAGGCCGCCCGGTCCAAGGCGATGTTCGACAAGCTCGCCGACCTCGGCGCGGACGTGTCCGCGCAGCCCAGACTGGCCGAGAAGTGGGAACCCGACGCGACCCTGACCAAGTGGCGGATCACGCTGCGGGACACCAAGTTCCACAACGGGCAGCCGGTGCGGGCGGAGGACGTGCTGGCCAGCTACGCCCGCATCCTCGACCCGAACCGGGCGTTCCGCGCCAAGTCCAGCCTCGCGCTGGTCGACCTGGCGGCCAGCCGCGCGGTGGACGCCCGGACCGTCGAGTTCGCGCTCAAGCGGCCGTTCATCGAGTTCCCCAACGCCCTGGCCGCGTTCGGCGCGTACATCGTGCCCGCCGGCGCGGAAGACTTCGCCAAGCCGGTCGGCTCCGGTCCGTTCAGCTTCGTGTCCTTCGAGCCGGGCAAGTCCGTGCTGCTGAAGAAGAACCCGGACTACTGGGAGGGCGCGCCGCACCTGGACGAGCTGGAGTTCGTGATCGCCAACGAGGAGTCGGCGCGCGCGAACGCCCTGCTGGGCGGCCAGGTCGAGTACGCGCACGACCTCACTCCCACCACGGCCCGCAGCCACGCCGACGGCCGGATCTCCATCCACCGCTCCCCCAACAGCGCGGTGCAGGCGTTCGCGATGAAGCTGGACCGGCCGCCCTTCGACAACCGGGACCTGCGCGAGGCGATGTTCCTGCTGGCCGACCGGCAGCAGCTGGTGGAGTCGGTGCTGGCGGGCAGCGGGCAGGTGGCCAACGACCTGTTCGGCAAGGGCTACCAGTACTACGCCGACGACATCCCGCAGCGCACCCGTGACCTGGACAAGGCCAAGTTCCTGATCCGCAAGGCGGGCGCGGAGGGCCTGACGGTCAAGCTGGACACCTCCACCGCCGCCGCGGGCATGGTCGAGGCGGCCACGGTGTTCGCCGACCAGGTCAAGGGGTCGGGGCTGACCATCGAGGTGGTGACCGGCAACAAGGACAGCTACTGGTCCGACACGCTCAAGAACGGCTCGCTGTCCAGCTTCCGGTCCGGCGCGATGCCCATCGAGACCCACATCGCGCAGCGGCTGCTCAGCGACTCGGGCACGAACGTCACCAAGTGGGCGCGGCCGGAGTTCGACGACCTGTACCGCAAGGCGGTGTCCACTGTGGACCCGGCCGAGCGGGCGGGCGTGTACCGGGAGATGCAGCGGTCCCTGCACGCCGAGGGCGGCTACCTGATGTGGGGCTTCGCGGACTGGATCGTGGGCGCGGCCCCGAACGTCGGCGGCATCTCCACCGCGCCCGCGAACACGCTGGACTGGGCGCGGTTCGACAAGGTGTGGCTGGGGTGACCCGGTACGCGGTGCGCCGGCTGGCCATCGGGCTGGTCCAGGTGCTCGCCGTCGTCACCGCCGTGTTCCTGCTGGTCCAGGCGCTGCCGGGGGACGCGGCGGTGGCGTTGGCCGGCGACAACCCCGACCCGCGCCGAATCGAGGAGATCCGGGCGGCGATGGGGCTCGACCGGCCCGCCATCGAGCGGTTCGGGGCGTGGCTGGGCGGGTTGGTCCAGGGCGACCTCGGGGTGTCGCTGGTGTCCGGGCGGCCGGTGGTGGAGTTCCTGGCGGACGGGCTGGGGCCGACGCTGGTGTTGGCGGTGTTGGCGTTGGTGCTGCTGGTTCCGCTGTCGGTGCTGCTGGGCGTGGTGGCGGCGCTGCGGGAGGGCGGGGTGGTCGACCGGGTGCTGACCACGGTGACCGTCGGGCTGCACTCCATTCCGGAGTTCGCGCTGGCCGTGGTGTTGATCGCGGTGTTCGGGGTGCAGTTGCAGTGGCTGCCGCCTACCGCGGTCGGGGCGGATTTGTTGGCGCAGCCGCAGGTCCTGGTGCTGCCGTTGGTGGTGTTGCTGGCGCGGCCGGTGTGCTCGGTGAGCCGGCTGGTGCGGGCGGGCATGGTCGAGGCCCTCGCCTCCGACCACGTCCGGCACGCGCGGCGGCTGGGTATCGGTGAGCGGCGGGTCCGGTTCGCGCACGCCCTGCCCAACGCGGTCGCGCCGGCCGTGCAGCAGCTCGCGCGGACCACGGACTGGTTGCTGGGCGGGGTGATCGTGGTCGAGGCGGTGTTCGTGATCCCGGGGTTGGGGACGATCCTCGTGGACGCGGTCGCCGGGCGGGACCTGCCCGTGGTGCAGGGGCTGGCGGTGGTCTTCGCGGTCACGACCGTGCTGGTCAACCTGGTGGCCGACCTGATCGGCTTCCGGCTCGCGCCGCGCTCGGCGGTGGTCGCGTGATCGGGGCGTTGCTGGTCGTGGTGCCGCTGGCGCTGGCGTTGCTGGGGCCGCTGTTCGTGTCCGATGTCGGGCGCGGGGCGCCGTTCATGCCGAACTCCATGCTGGGCACCGATTTCGTCGGTCGGGACGTGTGGCAGCAGGTGTTGCTGGGCGGCCAGACCGTGGTGTTGGTCGCCTTGCTGGCCACGGTGTTGTCCTACGCGATCGGGGTGCCGTGGGGTGTGGTGGCGGCGATGTCCCGGGTGGTGGACGACGTCCTGATGCGCCCGTTGGACCTCCTGCTGGCGGTGCCGTCGCTGCTGGTGCTCATCCTGGCGGCGGCGATCGCCGGGCCGGGGCTGCCGGTGCTGATCGGGATCGTGACACTGGTCAACTTCCCCGACGTGGCGCGGATTTCCCGTGGCGCGGCGCTGGAGATCGCGGCCCGGCCCGCGTTGGAAGCCATGCGGTTGCAGGGTGAGACGTGGTGGCGGACGTCCGTGCTCTACACCGGGCGGGCCATGCTGCGGACGCTGGCCGCCGACGCTGGTGTGCGGCTCACCGGCGCGCTGTACCTGGTGGCGTCGGCGAGCTTCCTGGGCGTCGGCGTGCCGCCCGACGCCGCCGACTGGGCGGTCATGGTCGACCGCAACCGGGTCGGGTTGTTCCTGCAACCGTGGGCCGTCGTCGTACCCGCGCTGCTGATCGTGGCGCTGTCGGTCGGGCTGAACCTGACCTTCGACCGCGCCCTGCGCAAGGAGGCCGTGTGACGGTCGTGCACGTCGAGGACCTGCGGGCTGTCGCCGGCGATCGGGTGCTGGTGGACGGGGTGAGCTTCGCGCTGGCCGCCGGACGGGTGCTGGCGCTGGTCGGGGCGTCGGGCAGCGGCAAAACCACCACCGGACTGGCGTTGCTGGGCGAGCACGCGCCGGGCGTGACCGTGACCGGGCGGGTGTCGGTGGCGGGTCGGGTCGGGTTCGTGCCGCAGCAGCCCGCCGGCGCGTTGAACCCCGTGCGGCGGATCGGCGGGGTGTTCCGGGAGATCCCCGGCTCGTCGCCCGAGGCCGTGACCACGGCGTTGCGGCGGGCGCGGGTGCCGGTGGAGTTGTTGCGGCGGTTCCCGCACGAGCTGTCCGGCGGGCAGCAGCAGCGGGTGGTGCTGGCGCAGGCGCTGGTGGGCGACCCGGCGCTGGTGGTGGCCGACGAGCCGACCACCGGGCAGGACCCGATCACGCGGGCCGAGATCGTGGACGAACTGGCCTCCGTCGCGGCCCAGGGCGTGGCCGTGGTGCTGCTGACCCACGACCTGGACGTGGTCCGGGCGCTGGCCGACGAGGTGGTCGTGCTGCGGGAAGGGCGGGTCGTGGAGGCCGGGCCGGTCGGTCTGCTGGACCGGCCGCGCGAGGCCTACACGCGGGACCTGGTGGCCGCCCAACCCCGGGTCACCGTGCCGCTGGGCGGTGCCGAGCGGTCGCCGTTGATGCAGGTCAGAGGCCTGACCGCGCGGCACCGCAAGACCGTCGTGCTGCGGGACGTCGACCTCGACCTGGGCGCCGGGGAGTGCCTGGCGGTCGTCGGGCGGTCGGGCAGCGGCAAGACCACGCTGGCCCGGTGCCTGGCCGGGCTGCACGCCCGCTACGCCGGGACGGTCCGGGTGGGCGGCACGGTGCTGCCCCGGTCGTTGCGGCGGCGGACGCGGTCCCAGCTGGCCGCCGTGCAGTACGTCTTCCAGGACCCGCGGTCGTCGTTCGACCCCCAGCGGACCGTGCTGGACCAGGTCGCCCGGACGTCCGTGCGGCTGGGCGACGGGACCGGCGCGCTGGAAGGGCTCGCCGCCGTCGGCCTGGACGAGGCCACCGTGCGGCGCAGACCCGGCGGCCTGTCCGGCGGCGAACTCCAGCGGGCGGCGCTGGTGCGCGCCCTGCTGGCCCGGCCGGACGTGCTGGTGTGCGACGAGATCACGTCCGGACTGGACACCCTGACCCAGTCGAGCCTGCTGGACCTGCTGGCGGGCCTGCCCTGCGCGGTCGTCCTGGTCAGCCACGACCTGGCCGTGGTGGCCCGGCTGGCCGACCGGGTCGCCGTGCTGCACCAGGGCCTGCTGGTCGAGCACGGCTCGGCCGGTGAAGTCCTGGGCTCCCCCACCCACCCGGTGACCATCGGCCTGCTCGGCCGCGCCTTGGAACAGGAGAAGAAGACATGAACCACCGCGAAGTGGGGCCGTACGAGGTGCGCCCGGCCCGGGAGAAGGACCTTCCGGGGGCGCGCAGCGTCATGCTCGACACCTTCTACCACGAGTTCGGCTACGGCTACCGGCCCGAATGGCACGGTGACGTGGTCGACCTGGAAGGCGCCTACCTGCGGCCCGAGCGCCACGCGCTGTTCGTCGCTCTGAAGGGTGACGAGGTGGTCGGGACGACGGGCGTGCGGGCGCAAGGGCCGTCGAGCCCGCCGCACCCGTCGTGGCTGGCCGCGCAGTACCCCTCGGAGAGCACGGCGCAGCTGTTCCGCGTGTACGTGCGCCCGGACCACCGGCGGGCCGGGCTGGCCCGCGCCCTGGTGGACATGGCGGTGTCCTTCGTGGCCGCCACGCCGGGGTACCGGAAGCTGTACCTGCACACCGACGCCCGGATCGCGGGCGCGGAGCCGTTCTGGCGGTCGGTGGCCGAGGAGGTGCACGACGCCCGGGACGGCGACCCGATCTCGTTCCAGACCGTGCACTTCGAGATCCCGCTGTGAGGGTGAGGGGGCGGGCTTCTCCCGAGGCCCGCCCCCTGTCGTCAGCCGTTGTACTGGAAGACGTAGAGCCCGTGGTCCCGGTCGCTGCCCAGGACGTACTTGGCGCCCAGCTCGTCGCGCCAGACCTCGACGCCCCAGAAGTTGTTGCCGCCCTCGTCGATGAACGCGCCGACCTCCTCGATGCCGTTCTTCCCGTACTGCACGACCCGGAAGCCCGCCGCGTAGTAGGAGAGGTAGGCGATCGAACTGTTGTCCGGGTCCATCGCGACCTCGTGCACCGACAGGTCGCCGAAGCCACGCGCGTACGCCTGGTCCTGGGACTCCGGGACGGCGTAGGTGTCGATCTGGGTCAACGCGCCCGCGCCGGACCTGGGGATGTCGGCGGCGAACAGCCGCACGTAACCCCAGCCGTCGAAGACCGCCCGGATCGTGGTCGACACGCCGCCGGTCGCGGGGGACGCGGTGGTGCAGGCGTTCTCGTCGGTCACGCCCGGGACGCCGAGCAGCCGCAGGCCGGTGGCCCGGTTGACGAACACGTACGGGATGGTGCCGCTCGCGAGCATGGTGACGAAGGCCAGGCAGTCCTCGCGGACGGAGTTGAACACGATGCCGGCCGAGTAGCCGGCGGCGGTGATGTTGTCCAGCTTGGCCTGGAACGGGCACACACCGCGTTCGACCAGTGCCGTGCCGGAGCCGGTGGGCAGCGGGTCGCAGGCCAGGCCGACGTAGCTGACCTGGCCGCTGATGGTGGTGTTCTCGTCCACCGGCGGGGTGCCGGAGGCCGATACGGCGGTGTACTCCTGACCCGCGTACGGGCCGGAGTCGATCGTGGCGACCACGCGGTAGGGGTTGAAGTCCTCGTCCGTGCCGATCAGGAACTTGTTGTTCGGCGACAGCTCGGACTGGTGGGAGTTGCCCTCGGGCGAGATCTCGTGGCCGCGGGCGGCGCGCTCTTCGTCCAGGGTGGCGTAGTCGGTCTCGGCGATCAGCGTGACGTTCTTGGGGTCGGTGACGTCGAGCAGGACGTAGCCGCCGTCCCAGTAGTTCATGTTCATGATGTACCGGGAGCCGATCTTGTTGACCATCATGTCGTGGCTGAACACCGAGGTCAGGTTGGCCGGCTCGGACTGGTCGACGCCGAACAGCTCGACCAGGTCGAGCGTGTCGTTGATCAGCACCGGGTGGAACGGGTCGGTGATGTCCATGATGTCGATGTCGGTCAGCTCCTCGTCGTCGACCAGGACGACGTAGGTCCGCTTGTCCAGGGCGCTGGTCCACATCCGCATGCTGTGGGTCTGGTTCGGGGTGGCGTCCAGGCCGCCGGCGGGGTTGGTGAAGTCGCCGGTGTGCAGGGCGACCGGCTGCGGGTTCGTCGGGTCGGTGACGTCCCACAGCGAGATGCCGCCCGCGTTGGCCGGGGCGGCGCCGGGGCAGGTCTCGTTCTGGTGGGCGAGCAGGTCACCCTGGAAGTGGGCGTTGTCGACGTGCAGGACCTGGATGCCCTCGCCGGCGTAGTTGCCGTCCGCGGTCGGGATGAACGCGTCGGTCACCTCGAACGGGTGAGCCGGGTCGTGCAGGTCGACCACGTGGACACCGGTGTTCAGGCAGTCGGGCTCGCGGAAGGCGTTGAGGTAGGCGTAGTCGCCGAACGCGGTGACGTCCGCGACGCGGCCGGTGGTGCCGCCGGGGTGGGAGACTGCGGCCTTGCCGACCAGGGAAACGTTCCGGTTCACCGGGGGCAGGTGGCCGTCGTCGCCGCTGTGCTGCTTGTAGACACCGTCCGCGACCCCTTCGCCGGGGAAGTCCTCCCGGCCGCCCCCGTGGTCGGGGTGCGCGCCGGCCAGCCCGGTGACCGTGGCGCCCAGCACGACGGTCGCCGCACCCAGTACGCCCATTCTTCGCTTCAGTCCACGCATGTCACGCCTCCGAGCAGGGATTTCCCCCTCGCAGGTGCACGGTACGACCTGAACGGGTGACGCACCGGGTGAACTGTGTCGTTAACCGAGCTACCCGCCCTGCGGCGAGCTGCCGGCCGGCCGACACTCGAGGGTGGAGGGGCCGTCTACAGAGGACGGTTCGCAGTGGCAGACCAACACTTCCCGGCCTTGATCCGCCCCATGCTGGCCGTCCTGGGCGACCTGCCGGCGGTCCCGGGTTGGGCGTTCGAGTTCAAGTGGGACGGCGTGCGCGCGGTGACCTACGTCCGAGACAACCGCCTCCGAGTCCTCACCCGCAACGACCTGGACGCCTCCCGCACCTACCCAGAACTACACGCTCTCACAACTCTCTTGTCCCGCTCAGCCGTCCTAGACGGCGAAATCGTCGCCCTGGACCCCGAGGGCCGCCCCAACTTCAGCCGCCTACAGTCAAGAATCCACACCCGCCGCCCCACAGACGACCTACTGCACAGAACCCCAGTCGCGTACTACATCTTCGACCTCCTACACCTAGACAGCCGCTCACTCCTGGCGGAGCCCTACACCCGCCGCCGAGAGACCTTGGAGGCCCTAAACCTCCCCCCTCACCCCTCCATCCGCATCCCCCCATGCTTCACCGACCTCCCAGGTGAAACGGTCCAGTCCATCGCCGCCAACCACGGCCTGGAGGGCGTAGTAGCCAAACGCCTGGACTCCCGCTACGACCCAGGCCGCCGCTCCCCATCATGGATCAAGATCCCCCTGATCCAGACCCAGGAAGTGGTAATCGGAGGCTGGCGCCCAGGCGAGGGCCGCCGCTCAGGCACCATAGGCGCCCTACTACTAGGCGTCCCCACCCCCACCGGCCTGCACTACGCAGGCAAGGTAGGCACCGGCTTCACAGCTCCCATGCTCACCCACCTCCAATCCCTACTACACCCCCTACACCGCCCCACCCCACCCTTCACCACAGAAATCCCCCCAGACCACGCGAGAAACGCCCACTGGGTAACCCCCACCCTGGTAGCCGAAGTCCAATTCCGAACCTGGACCCCAGACGGCCGCCTCCGCCACCCCAGCTGGCGAGGCCTCCGCCCCGACAAGTCCCCCTCGGACATCACCACCTGACCTCAGCGTCCCCTCGCTGTCGGCGCGACCGCAGTCCGGTAGTAGGTTCCCCGCGGTGAGCAGTATCCGGATCGACCTCGCGGAGATCGAGAACGCGGTCGGCAGGACCACCTTCGGTCGGGGAACCGCCTACGCCGACCAAGGCGCGGTGCTGCGCGTGGTGTGGGACTCGGCTGAGACGGCGCTGCACGGGAGGGTGCGCGGGCGCGGGGACGTCTACGAGTCCTCGGCGTACTTCGACCTGGCCGGTGACGACGTCGTCACGTTCGCACATGGCGAGTGCACCTGTCCTGTGGGTCTCAACTGCAAGCACGTTGTCGCGGTGGTGCTCACGGCCACGCGCAGGCGCGCACCCGCCCGCACAGCGCCGGAACCGACCTGGGACCAGTCGTTCGACGAGCTGCTGGGCACCGGACAGGACGTCGGCGCGGGAACTCCGCTGGCCGTCCAGCTGTCGTTGGGACAGGGCAGGTCCCGCGCCCGGCCGGGCGTCGCCGTGCTCGCGCGGGTCGTGCGGCAGGGGAAGACCGGCTGGGTCACGAGCGGGATGAGCTGGAACCGGCTCACCGGATACCAGGTCGGCGGGTACTCCGCGGAGCACCTGGCGTTGCTGCGCGAGGTGTACGGGCTGTACCTGGCGAGCACGGACTCCTCTCACCACAGCTACGGGGAGACCACGATGATCGATCTCGCGTCGATCGACTCGGCCACGCTGTGGTCGTTGCTCGACGACGCGCGGCGGATCGGCCTGCGGTTCGTGCACGAGCGCAAGGCGTGGGGTGACCTGGACATCTCCGGCGTCGCGCGGATCGCACTGGACGTCACCGGGGACGGGACGGCCCGAGTGGTGAGCCCGGTGCTCGACGTCGACGGGGCCCCGGTCGAGCCGGTCGGCTTCGTCGGGGCGAGCGGACACGGCTTGGTCCACGTCGACCCGGCCGACCGGGTCGCCGACGGCGACTACCGCATCTGGCGATTCCGACTGGCCAGGTGCGCCACACCGGTCCCGCTCGGGCTTCGCAGGCTGGTGCTGGACCAGCGCCGGCTCACGGTCCCCGAGTCCGGGCACGCCCGGTTCCGCGACGAGTTCTACCCGCGCCTGAGCCGCCTGGCACCCGTGATCTCCTCCGACGGCGCCTTCACACCCCCGGTTATCTCCGGCCCCACCCTGGTCGTGCGGGCCGAGTTCGGCGCGGGGCACGCCGTGGACGTCGGCTGGGAGTGGGCGTACGAGGTCGGTGAGTCCCGGCTGCGCGTGCCGCTGGACGCGCCCACGGCCGAAGGCGGCTACCGCGACCCCGACGCGGAGCGCGCCGCACTGGCGTCGCTCGAGCGGTTCGACCCACGCCCGGACCAGGTCACGCTGACGGGCCTGGACACGATGCGGTTCACCACCCAGGCGCTGCCCCTGCTCACCGGGCACCCCGGGGTGCTGGTGGAGACCCGCGGCGCCCCGGTCGACTACCGCGAGGCGACCGACGCGGTGTCGATCGGCGTGTCCACCGACGAACGGGCCGGCGACCCGGACTGGTTCGACCTCGGTGTCACGATCGGCGTCGAGGGCACACCGGTGCCCTTCGCCGACGTGTTCGCGGCGCTCAGCCACGGTCAGTCGCACGTGCTGCTGGACAACGGCGCGTACTTCGCCCTGGACAAGCCCGAACTGCGGGCGCTGGCCGGGCTGATCGAGGAGGCCCGCGCACTCCAGGAGACACTGAGCGACCGACTGCGGATCAGCCGGTTCCAGGCCGGTCTGTGGGAGGAGCTGGCCGGGCTCGGCGTGGTGGAGCACCAAGCGCGGGCGTGGCAACGTCAGGTCGAAGGGCTGTTGTCCGCGGGGTCGCCCCGCGGAGCCGAGGTGCCGGAGACCTTCGCCGCCCGACTGCGCCCCTACCAGGTCGAAGGGTTCGCCTGGCTCGCCTTCCTCTGGGAAGCACGGCTCGGCGGCATCCTCGCCGACGACATGGGGCTGGGCAAGACAGTGCAGTCTCTGGCGCTGATCTGCCACGCCAGGCGGCAGGCTCCCGACGACCCGCCGTTCCTCATCGTCGCGCCCACCAGCGTCGTGTCGAACTGGGTCGCCGAGGCGGCGCGGTTCGCACCCGGGCTCGACGTCGTCGTGGTGCCGGAGACGTCACGGCGGCGCGGTCGGCCGCTGGGCGAAGTCACCGCGACCGCGGACGCGGTGATCACCTCCTACGCGGTGTTCCGGATCGACATCGACGAGTTCGCCGCGGCGCCGTGGTCGGGCTTGGTGCTGGACGAAGCCCAGTTCGCCAAGAACCACCAGTCGAAACTCCACCAGTGCGCCCGCCTGCTGCCCGCCCCGGTCAAGCTGGCGATCACCGGCACACCGATGGAGAACAACCTGATGGAGCTGTGGTCGCTGCTGGCCATCACCGCTCCGGGCCTGTTCCCCAGCCCGACCAGGTTCCGCGAGTACTACGCCGTGCCGATCGAGAAGCACGGCGACACCGAGCGCCTGGGCCGGCTGCGGCGGCGGATCAAGCCACTGGTCAAGCGGCGCACCAAGGAACAGGTGGCCGCCGACCTGCCCGCGAAGCAGGAGCAGGTGCTGGACGTCGAACTGCACCCCCGCCACCGCAAGGTCTACCAAACCTGGTTGCAACGCGAGCGGCAGAAGGTGCTCGGCCTGATCGACGACATGGACCGCAACCGGTTCACCATCCTGCGATCACTAACCCTGCTGCGACAGCTCAGCCTGCACGCGGGCCTCGTCGACGACCAGCACCACGACCTGCCCAGCGCCAAGGTCGAGAGCCTGGTCGAACAACTCCACGACGTCGTCGACGGCGGCCACCGGGCGTTGGTGTTCAGCCAGTTCACCGGTTTCCTGGACAAGGTGCGCACCGCCGTGACCGCAGCCGGCATCGAGCACTGCTACCTGGACGGCAAGACCCGCGACCGAGCCGACGTGCTCCAACGGTTCAAGGACGGCGCCGCGCCGGTCTTCCTGATCAGCCTCAAAGCAGGAGGCGTCGGCCTGAACCTGACCGAGGCCGACTACTGCTTCCTGCTCGACCCGTGGTGGAACCCGGCCACCGAAGCGCAGGCGGTCGACCGAACCCACCGGATCGGCCAGACCAGGAACGTGATGGTCTACCGCCTGGTCGCCAAGGACACCATCGAGGAGAAGGTGATGGCGCTCAAGGCCAGGAAGGCCGAACTGTTCACCAGCGTCATGGACGACGGCAACACCTTCGCCACCACCCTGGACGCCGACGACATCCGCGCCCTGTTCACCGGCGACCGATGACCCGCCCCGCCGTCTCCCGATTGGCGAGGCCAGGGCACGGTCCGGACCGCGCACCCTCGCCACGCGCCATCTCACGACGCCGGAGCAAGGGAGCAAGCCGCGTCGGGAGAGCTTGCGCCCAGGTGGCCAGAGGGAAGATCTTCGGCTGCCCCGACATTCCGCCCGGCGGCGTGCGGAACGCGCGGGCGTAGGCTTTCAGGGATGCGGATCGGCGAGCTGTCCAAGCGCACGGGCGTGAGTCCGCGCTCACTGCGGTACTACGAAGAGCAGGGCCTGCTGATCAGCTCACGTTCCGACGCGGGGCAGCGTCACTATTCCGATGCCACGGTCCAGCGCGTGTCGCTTATCCGACAGCTTTTCGACGCGGGTATGTCCAGCCGGGTGATCGCGACCGTGCTGCCATGTGTGGACGTCCCCGGTGACCTGGGCGTCGCCGAGGAGACGTTCACGGCGATGACGCACGAGCGTGCCCGGATCGACGCCGACATCACGCACCGGATCGAGACCCGGGATGCGCTCGACGTGCTGATCAGGGCCAACAGTCGGCACCGGGCGGAGCTGTCCACGGCCCCGGAACCGGTGACACGGTCGACCTGATGCTGTGACCTGCACCTCAGCCGCTTGCCCCTCACATCGATGTCAGAGGTGAGGATGGCGACAGCGCCCGGAGTCACCGGCCTTGACGGCGGACGTCCGTTTCCCCGCGTGCTGGGCATGGAGGCAGCGGGAACCGTGCTCGCCCTGGGCGAGGACGCCGAAGGGCTCGAGGTGGGTGACGTGGTTTTCGGCTTCGCGCTCACCGGTGGCGGCACCTACGCCGAGACGACGGTGCTGTCCGCGCCGAACACCGCGCGCATCCCGGCGGGTCTGTCCGCGACCGTGGCGGCAACACTGCCAGTGGCCGGGACGACCGCGGTGGACGCGCTTGACCAGCTCGTCCTCCCGGCCGGTGCCACGGTCCTGGTCAACGGGGTCGGGGGCGGGGTCGGCCTCGCCGTCGCCCGGCTGGCCATCGAGCGCGAGCTGCGTGTGATCGGCACCGGGAGTACCGCCAAGCGCGAGCACGCCGAAGCCATCGGGGCGCGGTTCATCGACTACACCGCCGAGGACGTCGTCGCCGCGGCACGCGAGCTGGTCCCGGACGGCTTCGACGGGATCGTCGACCTGGTCGGAGGCACCTCGCTGCGGACGGTCGCTCCGCTGGCCCGTGATCCCCACAACGTCATCGCCGTGGGGGATGTGTCAGTGCCCGAACTCGGCGGGCGACTCGTCGAACGTCGCCTCGACCGCGAGAACCTGGAACGCTCCGCCCGTCTGGCCCTCGACGGTGTCCTCACGCCCGTGATCACCGTGGTCCATCCACTCTCCGACGCCCCGGCAGCGCTCGCGACCGTCGAGAACGGCCACACCTCGGGCAAGGTCGTCATCAAGGTGGCATGAGAAGGGCCCGGCCGACCACGCTCGTGAGCAGCCGGCTGGGCCACGCGACCGTGGCGTTCACCCTCGACTCCTACTCGGCGGACATACCCGACCTCGACCAAGAGGCCGCAGAGGACATCGGCGTTGTTCCCGCCGAAGATCGAGGAGGACGACTCCTGACCGTCTGAAGCACCACTTCGCCACCGTTTCGGGCACCGCCCGCCGGTATCCGCTGATTCGCGCGGCCCGTGAATGGCAAGATCCCCTCTGACCGTGCTGGTCAGAGGGGATCTTTGCGGTGTGGGCGATACAGGGATCGAACCTGTGACCTCTTCGGTGTGAACGAAGCGCTCTCCCGCTGAGCTAATCGCCCGTATTCGGTTTTCCTGCCCCGCTCTCGCGGTGTGTCCATACCTTACAACATCAACCCGGCTAGCTAAAAATCGGGCTGGCCAACCACGGCCAGTCGAGCCCCAACCAGCCTCCGACCAGCGCGAACGCCCCGAGCGCCCAGCACGTGGCCGCGACGACCAGGCCGGTGGCGGCGAGGACCAGGGCCTTGACGGCCAGGTTCTGGCGCTTGAGCCACTCGACCCAGGCGTCGTAGTAGCGCTTGGCGAAGCGCAGCACTCGGCCGGCCCACTCGAACTCCGTTGCCAGGATCGCCAGGCCGGCGAAGACGACCAGCCAGCCCGGACCCGGGTACGGGATCATGAGGAAGCCTGCCACCAGCACCAAGCCGCCCACCACGCCCACGCCGATGCGGTAGGTCAGGTTCAGGGCCGGGTTGCGGCGGAACCAGTGGCGGTGGGTGGGCTTGGTTTCGTCTTGTTGCTCGGTGGTCACCTGCACATCATCGCTCACGACGCCTCCACTTGGCCGGAAGCCAGCTTGTTCGTCGGCTTCTGGGGGGCCGTGCGGCCCGGCTCCAGGGAGATCGCGAACAGCTGGTGCTTGTGCGCCTCCTGCGACCAGCTCAGCCGCTCCAAGCCTCCGGACTTGACGTCGAAGGTGGCCAGTGCGACGGGCTCCGGGGTGCTTGCGCCCCACACCACGTAGACCTGGTCCGAAGCGTTGTTGGGTGGCAGGGCGGTTTCGATCACCATTGCGTCGTCGGTGCCCGACAGCAGGACGCCCAGCTTGTCGCCGGACTCCGAGCGCAGCACGGCGCGGTTCGTGCCTGGGTCTGCGGCCATCCGAAGTGCCTGGTCGAGCAGGGCCACCTGTTGCTGTTGCTGGGCTACCTGATCACCCAGCTGGCTGATGCGCACTCCGCCGAGGACTACGGCGGCCACCAGCACGACGGCTGCCGCGGCGGCCAGCAGGCGCGGGGCGGTGGAGCGCTTGCGGTCCAGTGGGATCGGGTGGGTTACCGCCTGCGGCGGCGCGTGTTCCTGTGGGGTGTGTTCCACGGCGGTCATCAGGTTGGCCTTGAGCCGCGCGGGTGGGTCGTACTGCCGCACGGAACCGCCCAGTGCGGCGGTCACCTCCTCGGTGGCCCGGACCGTCTCCCGGCACCGCGCGCAGCCGGGCAGGTGGGCGCGCAGCAGCGCCTCCTCGTCCGGTTCGAGCGAGTGCATCGCCCAACCGACCGCGAGCTCCTCGTGAGGGCACCAGTCGTCCCTCCGCTGCCCGGTCACCGATGTGCTCCCGTCGTCTCGCCGCCGGTCTCCCCGGCCCATGCCGTCCGCAGTGACGTGCGCAACCTCCGGATCGCCGCGAACGTCCGCGACTTGACCGTCCCGAGCGGGATGCCGGTCAGCGCCGCGACTTCTATCTGCGTGTAGCCGCCCAGGTAGGCCAGCGCGATCACCTGCCGCTGGTCCTCGGGCAGCCGTTGCAGCGCCGCCCGCACCTCGGCGCCGACCACGCCGGTCAACGCCGCGTGGTCCGCGCCCTCGGTCGGCGGCACTGTGTGCTCGGACACCTCGTCGGTCAGCGGCACGTTCCGCCGCCGGCGTGTGTCCTCGCGGCGCACGGCGTCGACCGCCCGGTGGTGCACTACGGTCATCAGCCACGTCCCGAAGCTGCCTCGCGACGCGTCGTAGCCAGCGGGGTTGCGCCACAGCACCAGGAACGCCTCTTGGACGACGTCCTCCGCGAGGTCCGGGTCCACGCACACCCGCCGCGCCAGCGAGTACGCCGGACGCGCGTAGCGGTCGTAGAGCTCGCCGAAAGCGCCGCGGTCGCCTTCGGTCACCCGCTGCACCAGCGCGCTGTCGGAGGGTCGCCCGTCAGGGCCGTTCCTCGGCGCCGGGGCGGGTGAGTCAGCCACCAGAGATGTCCTCACGTCCAACATTCGCGCAACAGCCGGTACCGGGTTCAGGTTAAACCCAGCAAGATGTGGTGCGGCGCAGATGGCACGGACACGCAACGCAGCGACTTGGTCGCCCACCGGAGTTCCATTGGCCCGGATGGGTGATAAACCACCCGATGTCGAGCGTTCCTCGCCACATACACGTCACATCTAGAGAATCCGGTCGTTTCCTTGACGGGGAAGGGAGAAGTGGGTAACGACGATGCGCAACGACCACGTGACGCTCCGCTCAACAGCGGTCTTCGACCTGTTGGCGCCGAGGACACCGGCCGTGCCGGTGCAGGTGGAGCTTCGATATGACACGAAAGATCCGTACGCGGTGGTGGCCGCCTTCCGCACCGGCCGCGCCGGTTGGGTCGAATGGGTGTTCGCCCGCGACCTCCTGGCGGACGGCCTGATCGCGGACGCGGGTGACGGTGACGTCCGGATCCGCCCGGCGGCCGACGACCCCGAAGTCGTCGTGATCGAACTGAGCTCCCCGTCCGGTCACGCCATGTTCGAGGCGTCCGCGCAGGAGCTCGCCGACTTCCTGGACCGCACCTACGACGTGGTGGTGCCGGGCAACGAGCACCTGTGGGTCGACGTGGACGAGGCCCTGACCCACCTGATCTCGAACGACTTGACCTGAAAGTGCAGGTCGCGGGCCTGCGGGGGCGTCAACCACCCCCCGATTTGATCCCGCGCGGGGGGATGTAATAAAGTTCCTCCTGCACCGAGAGAGACCGGAACGGCAAGACCCCAAAAGGGTAAAAGGTCCGGGAAATCACGGGGCATGCGGATGTAGCGCAGTTGGTAGCGCATCACCTTGCCAAGGTGAGGGTCGCGAGTTCGAGTCTCGTCATCCGCTCGGCAGAGGGCCCCTTGGGCTCAGGCCAGTCTTCCTGGTGCTAGCCTTCAGGAATCTTGGCGGAGTGGCCGAGTGGCTTAGGCAAGGGCCTGCAAAGCCCTGTACACGGGTTCGATTCCCGTCTCCGCCTCGGACGATTAGCTCAGCGGGAGAGCACTACCTTGACACGGTAGGGGTCACTGGTTCAATCCCAGTATCGTCCACAACCGAAGTACGCAAGTCAGAAGCCCGGTCCTCGATCACGAGGGCCGGGCTTCTTCCGTGGAGCGGGTGTGACGCAGCCCACCGTCCCTCCGCGAGTCGAGGGCCCGAGCGACCATGACGCTCGTCACATCACCCCGCGGTCCGAGCCGTGGCTGATCATGAACCCGTCCAGCGCCTGAGGCTCCAGCAGCACAGCGCGTACGCCCTGGAGGGGCAGGGTGTCGTAGTCCTGTCGGGCTGGAATGTTGTTCACGGCCCTCGCGTCCGTGTGAAGCGGGAGTAACGTCGGGAGCAAGGCGGGGCACTCGGGGGTCGAGGTGGTCCGCGAAGGGGGATGGCGCGATTCTCGCGTCGCAGGGGGGAAATATGCGCGCCTTAAAGGCGTCTGTTGTTGTGCTGTCCACACTTTCCGTAGCACTGGCCGGCGTGCCGTCGATCGCGCATGCCGCCGCGCCTGTCACCAGGCCGGTTGCCGAGTTGTTCGGTGCGCACGCGTCGTTCGGGCTGGCGGGGGACGGGGTCAACACCGCTACCGGCAACTTCACCCGCACGTCCGAGGACCTGCGGTTCGGGGGCTTGCGGTGGGCTCGGACCTACAACTCGTTGGGTGGCTGGACCACCAGCTACAGCGCCCACCTCGTGCCGGGTGACGGCTCGGTCGCGTTCCATGACGACGACGGGCGCGTGTTGACGTTCGTCGCGGACGGGCAAGGGTTTCGGCGGCCTGCTGACCTGGAAGCCGATCTGTCGCGGGTGGACGGTGGGTTCGCCCTGCGTTACAACGACGGCGACGTGTGGTCGTTCGACGGGGCCGGTCGTCTGACGCGCCTTGCCGCGGACGGTGAGCAGGTGTCGTTGAGCCACGGCGAGCGCCTTGACACCGTCACGCACGACGCGGGTGAGCGGTTGTCGCTGTCCTACAACGCTTCCGGTCAGGTGGAGCGGGTCACATCCGGTGACGGGCGGGCCGTGTCCTACGGCTACACGGACGGTCGCCTCACCTCCGTCACCGCACCCGACGGCGCGTCCGCGCGTTACGAGTACGAGGGCGGGCGGCTCACGGCGGTGTTCGACGCCGAGGGCAGGAAGACGGTCGGGCTGACCTACGACGATCGCAACCGCGTGCGCCACCAGGACTTCACGGCCGGTGGCGGGGTGGACCTGGCCTACGACGACAACGGTGTCACGACCGTCACGGCGACCTCGACCGGCGCGCGGGCGCTCTACGAGCACGACCCGGCGGGCCGGCTGGTCAAGGCGACCGACCCGGCCGGCAACGTCGTCACCAGGACGTTCGACGACCGTGGGCGCACGACCGGCGCGACCAGTCGTGGCGGCGCGAAGGTGGCGCTGGAGTACGACGGGCGCGGCAACGTCACCAAGCGCACGGTCGGCGAGAGGTCCACGACCTACACCTACGACGACCGCGACCGGCTCACCAGCGCCACCGACGCCGGGCAGGGCGTGACCAGGTACGGGTACGCGGGCGAGAGCCGGGTCCCGTCCGAGGTCACCGACCCGAACGGCGCGGTCACCCGCAACACCGTCACCAACGGCCTGGTCACCGAGACCGTCGACGCGGCGGGGGTGAAGACGACCTTCGGCTACGAGGGCCGGCGGCTGACCTCCAGCACCGACGGCGTGGGCCAGACCACCCGGTTCGGCTACGACGCGGCGGGCCGCCGCACCACCACGACCTCGCCGACCGGGCGGGTGTCCGCGGTGGAGTACGACGCGGCCGGCCGGGTCACCGCGCGGACCAGCCCTTCGGGTGCGGTGGAGCGCGACCGGTACACCTCGTCCGGGTTGCTGGTCGAGACGACCGACCCGACCGGCGCGGTCACCGCGCACGACCACGACGGCGCGGGGCGGCGGGTGGCGAGCACCGACCCGCTGGGCCGCCGCACGACCTACGCCCACGACAGCGACGGCAACGTCACCACCAGCACGAACCCGGCGGGTGGCGTGAGCCGGTACACCTACGACCCGTTCGGCCGCGTCAGCACGGTCACCGCACCCGCCGGCGAGGTCGTGCGCTACACCTACGACGCCGATGGTCGGCAGGCCGAGCGCGTCGAGCCCGCCGGGACCGAGGTCACGGCCTACGACCAGCTCGGCAACGTCGTCTCCACCACCGACGCGGCGGGCCGCACCACCCGCTACACCTACGACAGCCAGGACCGCGAGATCACCCGCACCGACCCGATCGGCGCGGTGTGGCGTACGGCGTACGACGCGGCGGGCCGGGTGTCGTCGCGGACGGACCCGCTGGGCGCGGTCACGCGCTACGAGTACGACGCGGCGGGCCGGCTCACCGCGTTGATCGACCCGCTGGGGTCCAGGACGCAGTACAAGTACGACGCCGCTGGTCGCCTGGTCGAGACCGTCGACCCCGAAGGCGGCGTGGAGCGCAACGAGTACGACGCCGATGGCAGGAGGGTCGCGCAGACGTCGCCGGCCGGCCTGGTCACCCGGTACACCTTCGACGCGGACGGGCGGATCACCACGTCGACCGACCCGCGCGGTGGGGTGTCGAAGTTCGAGTACAACGCGCGCGGCGAGGTGGTCGCCACGACCACCCCGACCGGTGCGGTGCGGCGCATGGAGTACGACGCGGCGGGTCAGCTGGTCGCGGCGGTGGACCCGTTGGGGGCGCGCACGTCCTACGGGTACGACGCGGCGGGCAACCTGACCTCGCTCACCGACGCCAAGGGCGCCGTGACCGCGTTCACCTACGACGCGGGCGGCCGGCAGACGTCCTCGACCGACCCGTTGGGCCGCACCACGCGGCGCGAGTACGACGCGGCGGGCAACCTGGTGAACGTCGTCGACCCCGAAGGCCGGGCACTGCGCCAGGAGTTCGACGCGGTGGGTGAACTGGTCAAGCGCAGCGCGTCCGACGGCAGCACCACGACCTACACCTACGACGCCAACGCGCGGCGGGCCTCCATGACCGACGCCACCGGCACCTACCGCTACGAGTACGACTTGGTGGGTCGCCTGACCGGCGTCGTCGAGCCGGACGGCGCGAAGTTCGGCGCCACCTACGACGCGGCCGGGCGCCGCACGGAGCTGGCGTACCCGGACGGGCTCAAGGTCGCCTACCGCTGGAACCGCAACGGCCGGCTCGTCGGGCTGACGGACCCGAAGGCCGGCGAGGTGTCCTACAAGCTCGACCAGGACGGCCGGTTGGTGCACGAGGACCTGCCCGGCAAGTGGGCCCGGTCCTACGCCTACGAGGGTGGGCTGCTCGCGCGGTACGAGGAGGACGGGGCGACCAAGCAGCGGACCGCGTTCACGCGCGACGCCGACGGCCGGATCGTCACCGAGACCGACGGCAGGCCGCACGCCGAGGGCGGCGGGCGCACGACCGAGTACCGGTACGACGCCGCCGGCCGGCTGGTGGCCGTCAACGGCAAGCACGACGCCGCGAGCTTCGACTACGACGTCGTGGGCAACCGGACGCGCATCGCCCGCGGCCACGAGGAGACGCGGCTGACCTACGACGCGGCCGACCAACTGCTCGCCGCGGACACCGGGCGGCGGCACACGGACTACCGCTACGACTCCGTGGGCCGGCTGGTCGAGCGCAAGTCCGACCGGAAGTCCCCGCACGACGAGTCCACCGGGCGGGGCGAGACGCTCGCCGTGTCCTACAACGGTTTCGGCCTGCCGGTGGCCACCACCCGGACCCGGGGCCACGACGTGGGCCGCACGCAGGCGTCCTTCAACGGCGACGGCCTGCTGGTCGCGCTCACCACGGGCGACGAGCGGTCCGGCGGGTCGGACACCACGCGCTACCGGTGGAGCGTCGGCGACGTCGTCCCGCAGATCGTCGTGCAGCAGCGCGGGAAGGAGCAGGTGGACTTCGTCTACGGCCACGGCCGCGTGTTCGCCGACGAAGGCCGCAAGTCGGCCACGTTCTCCCGGGACGCCCACAGCTCGGCGCTGCGCACCGGGCAGACGCACGAGTGGGTGCAGGCCGACGAGTACGACGAGTTCGGCGCGCCCGAACGCCCCGACGCCGAGGCCGACACCCACCGCGACCGGCCGAAGTTCGGCTACCGCGGCGAGTTGGCGCGCGACGACGCCGTGTACCTGAGGGCCCGGGTGTACGACGCCGGGGTCGGCCGGTTCACCACCCGCGACCCGGTGGCGACCAAGGCGGGGCAGGTCAACCCGACCAGCGCCTACGCCTACGCCGACAACGACCCGGTGAACTTCACCGACCCGCTGGGCGAGTGGTCGCTGGCCGACGCGATCCTGCGGGCGGTGGCGGCGGTGTTCGCGGCGGCGGCGGTCAGCCCGTGCCCGCCGGCGGGCAACTCCATCGAGCGGCACGACAAGTGCTTCCAGAACCACGTGTACCGCACGCGCGGCTACATCCCGGAGGACTGCCTCGACGCCGACCACTCGTGCCTGGACGCGCTGTGGCACGGGAGGCAGCCGGAGCGGGCGTCGCAGGCGTTCACCATCCACGAGCTGAACGTGCGGCGGCAGAGCGTGTGGGACGACTTCTGGGACAACCGCGGCTGGTCGACCACGATCAGCGAGCGCGTGGACTGGGAGGTCGGCCCGCCGGCCAACTACATGAACACCTTCCGGATCGACATCGTCACCGAGGAGAAGTGGATCTACGAGGTCAAGCGCTGGAGCGGCGGCGCGGAGGCGGAGGTCAACGCCCAGCTCGGCTACTACCAGTACGAGGCCGACTGGTACGACAACGTCCGCTTCGACCGCGGGGTGGAGCTGAAGGACTGGGCCGACACGTTCCAGGTCAGCGAGGGGTTCTGGGACTTCCTGAGCGGCGGCAAGACCGTCTACGTGTGGGGTTACGGCAACCCGTCCGGGCACGTGTACTTCGAGGAGAAGGACAGGACGCCGGAGCGGGTGCGCAACAAGGTCCGGATGAACCGGTTGGGCGAGTCGTTCCCCATCCCCATCCCGATCCCCGTTCCGGTGCCGGTCCCGGTGCCGGTCTGACAGGCTGGGACGCATGACGATCGTCGTGCGGCGGGACGTGCTGGCCGGGCTCGGGGCGCGGGGAACCGCGCTGGTCGAGGTCCGGTCGGCCGATCCCGCCGCCGCGGCGGTCGTGCGCGAGGTGCTGGCGGGGCGGGCGAAGTACGTGTCGCCGCCGCACGCCCTCCCGTCGGGGTGGTTGGTCGTCGTCGACCCCGACGGCGTGGACCCGGACCTCGACCGCGTCGAGAACCGCTTGCGGGACGCGGGTGTCGCGGACGTCGAGGTGACCTTGGCGCCTCGCGTGGACGAGCTGCCGCTGCGCTCGGCCGGTCCGGTGGCGCGTGCGTGGCTGCGCGCTCCCCTGGCCCAGCCGCTGGGCGACGCCGTGCGGGAGGCGCCGCTGTGGCTGGGTGAGGTCGCACTCGACTGGGTGAATTCACCTGAGGCTGTCGGTGTCGTGGTGTCCGCCCAAGTGCCCGCTCCGGCGGTTCTGCCGGCGTTGGAGACCGGTGCGCCCGTGGCCGTCGTGGGGCCGGAGAGGGCGGCGGCGGTCACCGGCGGTTTCCGCGACGTCCTGCCCGCAGCGACCTTGACCGCGGCCGGGGACGTGGTGGCCGAGATGGTGGCGCTGCGCTCGGCCGTGCTGGCTTCGTCGGCACGGCTGGCGTGGGCGGGCGTGTCGGCGGACGTGGACGGCCGGGACGTGCTGTCGGCGACCTGGGAGGACCGCGAGGGCACGCGACCGGACGTGGAGCGGCTCCCGGACTTCCTCGTGCCCGACGCCCTGTGGTGCCAACTCCTGACCGCCGGCCACGTGGACCGGCTGGGTGGCGTGCCCGACGGCGCGCGCGAGGTCCCGGGCGGGTGGGAGCTGACCGTGGGCTCGCCCGAGCAGTGGGTTCCCGGCCACCCGGAGTCGTCGGCCGTGCGCGCCCACGCCCGCTCGCTCCTGGCCGCCTGCCTGGTGTCCCGCGACGAGGAACAGTCCCTCTCCCGGGAACGCCTGCAACAGGCCCGAGCGCGGGACGCCTCCTTCTTCCGCCGCTCCTGACCCCCTTCGCTCCGCTGATCAGGGGTTTTCGCACGGTCTGAACACTTTCGTCGCGCGTTGGCAAAGACGAGGTGCAAGGGCGGAGCGAAACCCGAGGAGCTTCATGTCGTCAGACGCGGAACTGATCGGCAGATCGCTGCGCGGAGACACCGATGCCTTCGTGGAAGTGATCAGCCGGCACGAGACGGCGATCGGGAACTACCTCGCGCGCAGGGTGGGACGTCAAGCCGCCGAGGACGTGCTCGGCGACGTGTGGGTGGCGGCCTACGAGTCCCGGGCGACCTACGACCGCTCGTACCCCGAAGCCCGGCCCTGGTTGTACGGGGTCGCGCTGAACAGGTTGCGGCGGCACTGGCGGTCCGAACCGGCCGAGGAGCCGGCGTCGGACCTGACCCGCGTGGCGAGCGACTGGGATCCCTGGCCGGCGGTGGACGCCCGCGTGGACACGCAGGCGCTGCTGCGCAGGGCCCTGGCCCGGCTCAAACCGGAGGAACGGGAGGTCCTGGGCCTGGTCGCCTGGGAGGACCTGACCGTCGCGGAAGCCGGACGGGTGCTCGACATCCCCGCGGGCACGGCTCGCCGCTTATTGCACCAGGCGCGCAAAGCGTTGCGAGAAGCGCCGGAAGTGGCCGCGCTGCTGCAAGTCCCGACGACGTGAGAAGACGACACATGGATGAGATGGACCTGATGAAGAAGCTGAGCGATGTGCCATCCCCTGGTCCGGAGGCCTACGACCGCGCTCGCGCGGCGCTGCGGACGGCGATGGCGGAACCCGCGGACACCGTCGTGCGGCCGAAGCGCCGGTTCTCCTGGCCCAGGGTGGGTGTCGCGGCGGTGGGCGCGGCGGCCGTCGCCGTCGCCGTGGTGATGGGCACGACCGGCGGCACCGTCCCGACCGGCCCCTCCCCCGAGGCGGCCCCGCCGGTGGTCGAGTCGCCGCCCGTGGTCGAGTCACCGCTGGTGGAACTGGCCTCGCAGGTCAAGGCCGCCGCCACGCTGCCGGGTGACGCGTCCCTGATCATCTCCACGAAGACCGCGCCGGACAACTCGCCGGACGTCTTCTACACGGTCTACGCCGACGCGGGCCAGATCTTCAAGGGGGACTCGGCGCAGAGCCTGGCGTCCTCGGTGGCCAAGAACGACGACACGGCCCACCCGTTCGACGCGAGGGTGCTGGCGGCGGCGCGGCAGGCCGCGACCGGCGACGTGGAGCAGGCCAGGATCGCGATGGTCACCGCCGGCAACAACGCCCTGGGGATCGGCCTGAGCCCCGCCGAGGCGGACAAGGCCTGGGCGGACGCCCAAGCGGAGCTCGCGGAGTCGTTCCGCAAGTTCGGCAAGGAGCCCCCGGCCCCCAGGCCGCGCCCGACGGGCACGGAACTGGAGAACCTCATCAGCAACCACCTGTGGAGCAACACCACGTACGCGCTGTTCGTCGGCGCCGCCAACGCCGAGGTCCGCGCGGGCGTGCTGAACCTGCTCGCGACCATCGACGAGGTGACCGTCGGCGAGGCCACCGTCGACGGCCAACGCGCGCTGACCATCACCGCCAGCCCCGAGATCCTGGGCGGCGACGCGTCGGCGGTGCTCACCCTCAACGCGGACAACGGCCTGCCCATCCGCAACGAGGTCTTCCCGGCCCCGAACTCGCCGAGGCCGTCGCAGTACGCGGTGGTGAACTACGCGTCGTCCCGCGTGACCCTCGCCGACGTGGCGGCGGGCAGGATCTGACCCTTTCCCACGTCGTTTGACGCCAGGAGGCCGGACCCCACCGGCGGGGTCCGGCCTCCTTCCGGCGAGCGGAGGTTCCCGCTGTGCTCAGCGGTTCGCCATCCCGGCACCCGCGGCCGGCGGGGTCCACTCGAACCGCACCCGGCTCAGCCATCCCGGGAGGTCGCTGAGCACGTAGAGCTCGCCGCGCACGTCCGTGCCGACCGCGGTCGGCTGGATGGGGAAGCTGCCGATCTCGGCGGAGTCGTAGCCGCCGCCGGACTTGGGGCGCACGGCGAAAACCCGGGTCGAGCAGTAGTCGCTCGCGACGTAGGTGCCCCACGCCTGGGGAGTCCGGTACCCCCGGTACACCACGCCGCCGGTCACCGAGCAGTTGCCGTTGTAGTGGTCGTACTCGAAGACCGGGTCGGTGTACCGCACACCGGACCGGCACTGCTGCGGGTCGAACACCGGGGTGCCCTCCCGGCAGGACCAGCCGAGGTTCGCGCCACCCTGCCACGGGCGGATGTGGTTGATCTCCTCGACCAGGCCCTGGCCGACGTCGCCGATCCACAGCGAGCCGTCGACCGGGTCGACGGAGAACCGCCACGGGTTGCGCAGCCCGTAGAGCCAGATCTCCGGCCGCGCGCCCGGCGTGCCGACGAACGGGTTGCCGAAGGGCACGCAGTAGGGCTTCGGTCCGCAGGCGCGGTTGACGTCGATCCGCACGATCTTGCCGAGCAGGGTGCCGAGGTCCTGGCCGGTCTTGAACGGGTCGAACGCGCCGCCGCCGTCACCGAGGGACCAGTAGAGGTAGCCGTCGCGGCCGAACGCCACCTGCCCGCCGTTGTGGTTGCCGTACTCGGCGTGCTCCTGGGTGAGCAGCACCTGCACCCGGTCGGGTGCGCCGATGGGCACTCGCGCCAGGGTCAGCTCACCGGCCGGCAGGCTCGTGTAGGCCACGTAGAGGAGTCCGGTCCGGGCGAAGTTCGGCGCGGGCGTGATGCCGAGGAGGCCGCGCTCGTTGTCCGACGTGTCGATCCGGCTGGTCAGGTCCAGCACCGGCTCGGCCGCCAGACCGGTGTCGGGGTGGTAGGCGCGGACTGTGCCGTCCTTCTCGGCGATCAGCATCCGACCGTCCGGCAGCCCGGTGATCGCGATCGGACGCCGCAACCCGGACGCCACTTGTTCGGACACCACGGACAGCTCGGTGAGCGGTACCGCGGAGGAGTGGGATGGGCCGGCCGCGGCGCTGCCACTCGGTGATAACGAGGGCAACAGCAACGCGGTCAGGGCCGCAATGAGCAGGCCGGCCAGCAGGGTGACCGGGCGACGACGTCGTCGCAACATGGTTCGGCTCCTCGAGCAGGGTGTGGAGGACACGTTCTGGGAGCGCTCCCAACGTACCGCGACTTCCCGACTACATCCAGCCACCGCCTTGCCGCCCTCCGGGGCCGCTCGAATCGGTGGTGTCCGCAGTTGTGCGTTGTGGCTGGTGGGTGGGTCGGTTGTGGTGGCGGAGGGTCGGGCGGGTGCTGCTGAGGTCTGGGGTGGGTGTTGGCGGGGTTCGGTGCTGATGGTGTGTCGGTTTCCCAGACCGGTACGGCTTCGGGTGAGGCGCGGTTCTACCAGGCGGGACGGGACGTCAACCTCGAGGCTCCGCCGGTGGTGCCTCGGATGGAGTCGGTGCCTGCGGTGGCGGGTGTTGGTCGTGTTCCGGTGGGTTCGGGTGTGTTCGTGGGCCGGTCGGGTGAGTTGGGGCGTTTGGAGGCCGCCGTCACGGGGTCGGGTGGCCGTGCTGTTGTGGTGGCGGTGCACGGCTTGGGCGGGGTCGGCAAGAGCACGTTCGCCGCGCGGTTCGCCGAGTTGCACGCCGGGCGGTTTTCGCCGGTGTGGTGGGTGACCGCGGACTCGGCGGCGGCGATCGACGCCGGGTTGGCGGAGTTGGCGGCTGCGGTGGCGCCGGAGACGGCGGTGTTGCCGTCGGAGCAGCGGGTCGAACTGGGCGTGCGGTGGTTGGCGACCCATGAGGACTGGTTGCTGGTTCTGGACAACGTGACGTCCCCGAAGGATGTGGCCGGGTTGTTGGGCCGGGTGCGGACCGGGACGGTGCTGCTCACCAGTCGTCAGCGTTCCGGGTGGCGGGGTGTGGAGATGGTGCCGCTGGACGTGCTCGCCTACGACGAGGCCGTGGAGCTGCTGACCCGGATCGTGCGGTCGGAGTGGCCGGAAGCCGACCTGGACGGTGCGGAGGCGTTGTGTGCGGAGTTGGGGTGGTTGCCGCTGGCGGTGGAACAGGCGGGTGCCTACCTGGCCCAGACCCGCATCACGCCAACCGCTTATCTCGACCGGTTGGCGCGGTACCCGGCGAGGATGTTCACCGCGACGGCCGAGGGCGGTGACGCGCAGCGGACGATGGCGCGGGTCTGGCACGTCACCCTCGACCGCTTGGCCGACACCCCCACCGCGGGCTGGTTGCTGCGATTGTCAGCGTGGTTCGCCCCCGACGGCATCCCCCGCGCCCTGCTCGCCGAGGCGGTCGAAGAACCGGAACTGTCGGAGGCGCTGGGCCGGTTGGCGTCCTACAACATGATCACCTTGACCGCGGAGACCGTGACCGTGCACCGCTTGGTCCAGGCAGTCACGCGCACCCCCGACCCGACCGACCCGCACCGACAGCCCACCGACATCGCCGCCGCCCGCGACACCGCCGCCACCACCCTGGCGACCGCTCTCGCCGAACAGCACCCGAAGAATCCAGCCAGCCGGCCGGTCTACCGGACGGTCCTGTCCCACGCAAGGACCCTGCTGGCCCACACCACACCCGACACCGACACCTCCCACACCGGCCGAGTACTCAACGACCTCGGCCTCTTCCTCCAAGAGCAGGGCGACATCAGGACCGCCATCGCCTTCCACACCCGCGCCACCAGCACTTGCCACCGCCTCGCCGGCCCAGACGATCCGGACACGCTGACCTCACGCAACAACCTGGCGAGCGCCTACGAGTCGGCAGGTGATCTGGACCGGGCGATACCGCTGTACGAAGCCAACCTCACCGACTCCGAGCGGGTGCTGGGCCCAGACCACCCGGACACACTGTCCTCGCGCAACAACCTGGCCTTCGCCTACCACGAGGCCGGCGATGCGGGTCGGGCGATACCGCTGTTCGAGGCCGCCCTCGCCGACTCCGAGCGGGTACACGGCTCCCACCACCCCACAACCACGGCTATCCGCTCGAACCTTGACGAAGCACGAGCGATCTGAGGCCGTCACCTCTCGTTCGGCCGGTCTCGAGTGTCTGCGGTTGCGGGCGGTGGGGAAGTGGTTGGTCAGGTGTCCGGTGAACGTGGTGCCGCCGGGCCTCGGTGTGCGAGGCTCGGCGGCACGGCGTTCAGGAAAGCCTTGGCCCGGCTTAGGTTAGATGGATGAGCCGCCGCCGGAGGTGTTGGACCACCAGGCGCTGTAGGCGTTGAGTGAGTAGCGCTTCTGCACGCCGTTGGTCGAGGTGATCTCCAGGCCGAACTGCATCGTGTCGAAAGTGGTGTTGCGCAGGAGGTTCCGGGATGCGGCCCAGCGCCAGACCTGGGAGGCGTCGATGGTGCCGGTGTTGGTTTGTTGGGCCGGGATGAGTTGTAGGACGTTCCAGCCGGGGTCGGCCTGCCAGACCGATGCGTACAGGATGCCGCCGATGGTCACGTTGGACGCGATCTGCCTGCCCCAGCCACCCGCCTGCCCGCTGGCCCAGCTGGTGAAGACCATGATCTCGTCCTGGTTCCCGGTCGACCAGAGGTCGCTCGTCCAGTTCCAGTGGTCGCCGCCGGTGACGGGGGCCGACGACGTGTTGTACCAGAAGCCCGCCGAGTGCAACTGCGACAACGGGGTCTGGGGTCGGACCGAGGTGTTCGGGTAGGTCTTGATCCCGCCGCCGGAGTGGCTCGCGTCGACGTACCAGGACTTGATGCTGTTGACGGTCAGGCACTGGCGGCCGTAATTCGCGCCCCAGATGTTGTTGTAGATCGTCCAGGTGCCTTGCGTGTACTGACCCCACCTGTCGCATGTGGAGTACACCTGGGCCCGCGCCGGAGACGCGAAGCTCAGGAACCCGGCGATCACGGCGACGATCAGGGCCGCGCGCCGGCTCAAGCGGGCCGGCATGCTGCGCACGGTCATCGAACCTCCCCTTTGATGGCTCGAACAGCGGGAGGCCGACTGTGTGTTTTGAGACGCAAGGCTGTCAACGGTTTCGACGAATAGTCGTACCAATTGAGATCAGCCGCCGGGAGATCATCGGGTGCCACTCGGCTGGGGACGGCGGGTCAGGTGGGTCGACCCGCCGTCCACAATGGTCGGTCGTCACATCACCTGGCTGAAACCGCTCCAACCGTGGCCGATCTCCCGTGGCGAGGAGAGGGCGAGGTTGTTGTTCGGGTAGTAGAGGAGCTTGCCGTCAGAGGTCACGCCCAGCACGTCGGCATGGCCGTCACCACTGAAGTCACTGGCCATGACGTGCCTGAAATCGCTCCACCCGTGCCCGATCTCCCGTGGCGAGGACAGGGCGTAGTCGTTGTTGGGGTAGTACAGGAGCTTTCCGTCCGCAGTCACTCCCAGTACGTCTGCCGCACCGTCACCACTGAAGTCGGCCGCCATCACGTGACTGAAACCGCCCCACCCGTGCCCGATCTCTCGCGGGGAGGAGAGGGCGTAGTCGTTGTTGGGGTAGTACAGGAGCTTTCCGTCCGCAGTCACTCCGAGCACGTCTGCCGCACCGTCGCCACTGAAGTCGGCTGCCATCACGTGGCTGAAACCGCCCCAACCATGACCGATTTCCCGTGGCGAGGAGAGGGCGTAGTCGTTGTTCGGGTAGTACAACAGCTTTCCGTCAGCGGCCACGCCCAGCACGTCCGCGGCACCGTCACCGCTGAAGTCAGCAGCCATCACGTGACTGAAACCGCCCCAACCATGACCGACCTCCCGCGGCGAAGACAGGGCGAGGTTGTTGTTGGGGTAGTAGAGGAGCTTGCCGTCGGACGCCACGCCCAGCACGTCGGAATGCCCGTCACCGCTGAAGTCGGACACCCGCTCCATGTCGATGGTGCCCTCGATGATGTTGCGGTAGCGCAGGGCGCGGTAGTGGGAGGTCGGGTGGCCGGACAGCGTCGACTGGCTGAACGACGCCCCGGTCACCTTGTCCAGCGGCGTGGAGCCGAAGCTGTAGTACCAGAACCTCGTCTTCGTGCTGTTCTCCCAGCCACCGAAGAGGATCGCGTGGTAGGGGTACCGTCCGCCGTCGT
The DNA here is from genome assembly GCF_037401995.1 of Saccharothrix sp. CCNWYY140. Classification (NCBI taxonomy): domain Bacteria; kingdom Bacillati; phylum Actinomycetota; class Actinomycetes; order Pseudonocardiales; family Pseudonocardiaceae; genus Saccharothrix; species Saccharothrix sp. CCNWYY140. The sequence goes on along the minus strand of NZ_JBBEGC010000036.1, from coordinate 10,672 downwards.
CGTTCACGCGGTCGTTGAGCAGATCGCCGGGACGCAGGTCGCTCCGCGAGATCGGCACGGTCAGGCCAGGGTCGTCGAGGCCGTCGGTGTTCGGGTCGGAGCCGAGGTGCCAGGCCATGCCGACGTAGCCGGAGCAGTCGCGTCTGTACTGGCGTGTCCGGCCGACGTCCCACGCCTTCGAGGTCTGGCTGTAGGTCATGTCCGAGTTGTGGCGGCGGTTGTACCAGTCGGTGGCACGAGCCAGCACCTCGGTGCGGGTGATGCCACCGCCGATCGCCGAGGCGGCCGTGACGTCGGCCTTGGCGGGCGCCGGCACCACCAGCGCGGTCGCGGCGATCAACACCGCGACCGCCCCCCTGATTGTTGGTTTGTTCATGCACGGGAGCCTCCTCGCACCCCGCTAACGAATCACTAAACAGCGGTGAAGTGCGAAAATTAGTACCTATGTCGGCGCTTGGGTGAGTGCGCTCAAGTTGCCGCCGACGCCGACGGCGATGCCGACGTCCTGGGCCTGAGGCGACGCAGGTGCTTCGGATGGTCATAGCGGTGTTGTGACCGTAGCCCGAACCCTCCATGCGGCGCGTCCCTACGTCGGTGGCGGAAACTGCCCTTCAACCATCCCCATGTCACGCCGCTCGACGCAGCCCGCGCGCTTGGCGTCTTTTGCCGCCGGTTTCGCTCGAAGGCCAAGAGTGGAAGAACGTCCAGCTGCTCGACGCGTGGTCAGGGGTCGAGCGCTACATGACGCGAGGGTCACCGGAGGACGCCGTGGTCGCCAGGGCGGCCGTGGACGCGCTGTTCGAGCACGTCGGCGAGAACGCGAGCACCGTGCTGTTCCTGGCCGACCAGAACTTCTCCCACGCGGAGATCGCCGAGATCCTGCGGCTCACGCCGCGTGCCGCGGAAGGACGGCTCCGCCGTGCCCGGCACGCCGCCCGTACGTCGATCGAGGAAGGAGGCCGGTGATGCCACCGCCCATGACCGATCTGTCGACCGGTTTGCACCGGGGGATCAAGCCCGCTTCCTTGGCCGGATCGTCGGTCGGCGACCCGGTCGCGGAGGGGATCGCGGGACGGGTGTCGCCGAGTGCCGTTGCCGCCCTGGTCGACCGCACGGCGAGCGTGCGCACTTCCGGTCCGGTCGATCCTCCACCGGCGGCGGTGCTGTCCGCGGACCAGGAGGCTCTCAGCACGCAGGTCCGTGGCGCCGTCGCCGGTGACCGCCGGGCCATCGAGAGGCTGGTGGCCGCGCTTGTCACCGATCACAAGCCGCGGAGAAGTCGGCAAAGGGCGTTGAGGAGGTAGACGACCGGATCGTGAGGTCGGCGTGCGGACGGACCCGGCGGCGAATGTCACGGGCGTAGCATCGGCGCGTGGCGGATGGGACCGATGCCGGTGCTTGGCTGGTGATCAGCGTGTCGACGGCTGGTGGGCCGGAACGGGCGCGCGGGAACGTCACCTGTGCGGCGGACCAGTGACGGGCTCGTTCTGGTGGGATCTGCTCGTCGGCCTCGCTGCCGCCCTGCTGGTGACCTGGCTGGCTCTGGTGGTCGTGCTGGTCGTCGCCCGTCCGCGTGGTGGCCTGCTGCGCGAAGCGTTGCGCGTGCTGCCCGACGTGCTGCGACTCGTGCGCCGGCTGGCGGCCGACAAGACGCTCCCGCGCGGGGTCCGCGTCCGGCTCGGGTTGCTGCTGGTCTACCTCGCCCTGCCGATCGACCTGATCCCCGACTTCATCCCCGTCCTCGGCTACGCCGACGACGCCATCATCGTCACCGCCGTGCTGCGCGGTGTGGTGCGCCGCGCCGGGCTCGACGCCGTTCGGGCGCACTGGCCCGGCACCGAGGACGGGTTCGCCGCGGTTGCCCGGCTGACCGGACTGAACCGCGGCGAACCGGGGTGAGCCGTCCCTACTGGCCGAAACCGGCGTCGGCGATGATCTGCTTGGCCGCGTCGCCGTCCATGTAGTCGATGAACGAGTCGATCAGGCTGCCCTTGGCCGGCTTGTCGACGGTGTAGAAGAACTCCGGCGCGCGGAACCGGTAGTCACGGCGGGTCGCCACCGCCGCCGGGTCCACCCCGTCGAGGGACAGCACAACCACGTCCGGGTTGGCGTCGTGCGCCTTCTGCGCGGCGGCCAGCTCGACGTAGCCGATCGCGCCCGGGATCTGCGCCACGGTGCTGAGCACGTCGGCGCCCTCGGTCTTCTCGCACCGCAGCACCGGCGGCGGCACTTCCTGGACGGGCGGCGTGCAGTCGCGGGACGCCGTCGCCTTGGGCTCGCGCTCCCCCAACACGGAACCCTCGAACGCCGCGCGCGTGCCGGACTGGAAGTTGCGGCTGACGATCGTGATCGGCAGCGAACCGTCCTCCCGCCACGACCGGCGCGCGCCGGTGTAGATCGCCTTCAACTCCTCGGTGGTCAACCCGGTCACGCCGGCGCTCTTGTGGGCCACGAGCGCGAACGTCGCCGTGCCGACCGGGTGCGGCACGAGCCGGTTGTACTTGGGGCCGTCCGCCGGGCCGTCGGTCATCGCGATCCGGGACACGCCCGACCCGGCCGAGTCGACCAGCCGGTCCAAGCCCGTGTAGGTCGACACGCCCGCGACCGTCACCTCGGCGTCACCGCACTTGTCCATGTAGGACGCCGCGACCTTCTCCGCGACCGGCGCGAACGCGCTGGACCCCTCCACGACCAGCCGCCCGGCGGCGCAATCCGACGAGCGCGGGGCCACCACCCCAGACACCACGAGCGCGACCGAGGCGCTCACCAGCACCATCGCCACGGCGGCCAGCCACATCGACCGCCGGCTCGGCCCGTCGCCGGTCGTGGTGTCGTGCACGACCCGTCCGCCGACCAGGAAGGCCTCGCACGCGACCGCCGGCTTGACCTTGGGGTCGGGCTCGCCCGACAGCAGCACCAACAGCTTGATCCGGTGCTTGCGGTTCAGCGGGACCTTGGGCAGCACCAAGGCGTTCTTGCCCACCGGCGGCCAGGATGCGTCCTCGTCGAACATCCGCAGGACGGCCCGGTCGGCCTCGACGACCTCGACGTCCACGACCCGCCGCCCGGCGAAGTCCAGCCGCAGCGGGGCGGCGAAGTCCCCGGGCCGGATCGCGGCGCTGCCGGTGTTCATGATGCGCACCAACGCGAAACTCGGCTTGTCGACCGCCTTGCCGCGGTTCTTCAGCTCGACGTCGATCAGGTTGCTGCCCCGCGCCGGCGCGATGCCGATCGGGGTGTCGAGGTGCACGCGGTAACTGATGCGTTTGCGCTTCACCCACCATGCCGCCAGCGACAACACCACGGTCACGAGAAGCGTGATCACACCGATGGCGACCTGCGGATCCGATAACGCGGACGACAAGCTCGTCCCACTGCCCATCACGAATTCCTCCCTCAGCGGGGAGTGTAAGTGGGGTGATCACCGCCACATCGGCTGTTCACCTCCTCTTTGTGACGTGTTCGCACATGAGGATTCGTTTTCGCTCACCGATGCCCGAATTCACGTCGTCGCGCAACGCGGACGACCTGCGGGCCGAAAGACATGGGTCATCACGCCCTTCGAGTCCACACGCGACTCCTCCAGGCGGAACGCGAGGTCCGGGCCGGTCTCCACCACGAACGCCACGACCCCGATCCGACACCTGCCCCGGAACTCTTCCGAGGCAGGTGTCCAACCGATCGGTTACCGCGCCGGAGGCGGGTTGAGCGGGAGCCACTCGTCGAACCGGGTGGTAGACAGCCGCGCGTCCGGACCCGGCAGCAGGCTGTCCTTCTCCAGCAGCGCGCCGAAGTACCGAGCGCCCGGGTCGGTCACGACCTCGCGCTGGTCGCCCTGGAACGCCAGCCCCTTGCGGATCAGCTCGTCGAGCCCGAACTGCTCGGGACCCGCCACCTCTACCACGCCGTTGAGCGGTGTCCCCACGGCGGTGCGGCCCACGGCGGCGGCCACGTCGTCGCCGGCCATCGGCTGGATCAGGGCGTCGGACAGGCGGACGGTGTTCCCGTCGGTGGCCGCCTGGGCGATGCTGCGCACGAACTCGAAGAACTGGGTCGCGTGCACGATCGAGTACGGCAGCCCCGAATCCCTGATCAGCTGCTCCTGCACCACCTTCGCGCGCATGTACCCGCTGTCGACGAGCCGCTCGGTGCCCACGACCGACAGCGCCACGTGGTGCCCCACCCCGGCCTTCTCCTCGGCGGCGAGCAGGTTCCCGGTGGACGTGCGGAAGAACTCCAGCACCGCGTCGTCGGCGAACGACGGCGAGTTGGAGACGTCGACCACGACCTGTGCCCCGGCCAGCACCTCCTCCAGGCCCTCCCCGGTGAGCGCGTTCACCCCGGAGTCGGGCGAGGCCGGCACCGCCTCGTGCCCGTGTTCGCCCAGCTTGCGCACGAGTTTCGAGCCGATCAGGCCGGTGCCACCGATGACGACGATCTTCATGACGAGCCTCTCCGCTGGGGCGCCCGGCCGGTCCGGGCGCCTCGGTCGCAGCTGAGACCGGACAGGCCTCCCGGTTGTGACGAACGTCGGACCGGGGCCTCCCGCCACGGGGAGTACGTTCGCGGTGCGGGAAGCGGCACGCACGGCGACGGAGGCGGGGTTGACGGATTCCGGGGTTGCCCTGGAGCCGGGGGGAACGGACGACCTGGAGCAGGCCGCGGCGACCTTCACCACCGTGCGGCCCCGCCTGTTCGGGATCGCCTACCGGATGCTCGGCAGCGTCGCCGAGGCCGAGGACCTGGTCCAGGACGTCTGGGTCCGGTGGCAGACCTGCGACCGCTCGAAGGTGGTCCACCCGGCCGCGTTCCTGGCCACGACGGCGACCCGCCTGGCCATCAACGCACTCCAGTCGGCGCGCGTTCGGCGCGAGACCTACGTCGGGCCGTGGCTGCCCGAACCCGTCGACACGAGCGCCGACCCGTACCTGGGCGCCGAACGCGGCGAGGCGCTGGAGTTCGCGGCCCTGCTGCTGATGGAGAAGCTCACCCCCAACGAGCGCGCCGCGTACGTGCTGCGGGAGGCCTTCGACTACGCCTACGGCGAGATCGCCGAGATCCTCCGGTCCACCGAACCCGCGGTGCGGCAACTGGTCAGCCGGGCGCGCAAGCACGTGGCGGGCGAGCGGCGCCTCCCGGTGACCGCCGACGCCCAGCGCGAACTGCTGACCACCTTCCTCACCGCCGCCCGCACCGGTGACATGACCGCCCTGGAGCGCCTCCTCGCGGCGGACGTGCTCAGCCTGTCCGACGGCAACGGCAGGCTCGGCGTCGCCCGCCGCCCGATCGTGGGCGTGCCGGACTTCCTGCGGTTCCTGAACGCGATCGCCGAGTGGTTCTGGGACGACCTCGACGTGCGGTGGGTGGCCGCGAACGGGCGGACCGCCGCCGTGCTGCTGCGCGACGGCGCGGAGTTCGGCGTGCTCGCGCTCGGCGCCACGGCCGAGGGCATCGACCGGCTGTGGTGGCTGCTCAACCCGGAGAAGATCACGTCGGTGTCCACCGCGCTGCACTCGCCGGTGGCGAAGATCGCCGTGGTCCCCGGCCACGTCCGACGGCAGCGGAGGGCCTGACCGCCCGCAACGCGGCCCGTCGTGGCGGGCCGTCTCGTCAGACCCGCAGCTCGTGGGCATGGCGCCGGCGTCCCGGGGGTATCCCCCGGTCGAGTGACCGACGATGCCGAAACCGTGGGAGCAGCCATGCCTTGGGTTCGCCGACACCGCCGCCACACCCCCTACAGCTGGTTCCGCGGCACCACCGTGCGCAGCCACTACCGCCGAGCGCCGGGCCGCGTGCCCGTGCTGCCGATCGTGGTCGCCGTCGCCGTGATCCTCCTGATCATCGCGTTGTTCTGAGTGGAGTAACGGTCCTGCGCCGTTTGCGACATTCCCGGTGTGGAGGACGAACGCGTCGTGCTGCTGGTGGTCGAGCCGGACCCGGACGTCGACCCGGACAGCGCCGACCGCCTCGCGCGCCGACTGCGGGCCGAGGTGGCCCAGCTCGACGTCGACGCCCGGCTGGCCGCGGACGGCCCGGTGCCCGAGGGCGCCAAGGGGGTCGACGCGGTCACGCTGGGTGCCGTCGTGGTGGCGCTGAGCGCGGCCGGCGGGGTGTTCCCGCTGGTCATCGAAACGGTCCGGGACTGGCTCGCGCGGCAGGGCGCGCGGCACCGGGTGTCCGTCACCATTGACGGGGACACCATCGCGTTGGAACGGGCGTCCGCGGACGAGCGGCAGGCACTGGTCGACGCCTACGTGCGACGGCACTCGGGGTGACCCCGTGGGCCGTCGGCTGGCGCTGCTGATCGCGACCTACGAGTACGAGGACACCGGGCTGCGCCGCCTGACCACGCCCGCGCACGACGCGGAGGCCCTCGCCGAGGTGCTGGCCGACCCGTCGATCGCCGGTTTCGAGGTCACCACCCTGGTCAACGAGCCGCTGCACCGCGTGGGCCGGGCGATCGGCGAGTTCTACCGCGACCGCCGCCGCGACGACCTGACGCTGCTCTACTTCACCGGCCACGGCCTCAAGGACGACGAGGGCCGCCTGTACCTCGCGATGACCAACACCCACCGGGACAACCTGCTGTTCACGGGGCTCCCGGCCGAACAGGTCGACCAGGCCGTGGAGAGCTGCGCGTCCCGCCAGAAGGTCCTCGTGCTGGACTGCTGCTACAGCGGCGCCTTCCCGGCAGGGCGCATCGCGAAGGCGGACACCACCGTCCACACCCTCGAACGCTTCCAGGGCCGGGGCCGCACCGTGCTCACCGCGTCCGACGCCACCCAGTACTCCTTCGAGGGCGACCGGCCGCACGGGCGCGCCACGCAGTCGGTGTTCACCCGCTACCTGGTCGCGGGCCTGCGGGACGGCAGCGCGGACCTCGACGGCGACGGCGACATCACCGTGGACGAGCTGTACAGCTACGTGCACGACCGCGTGGTCGAGGAGATGCCGCAACAACGCCCGAAGAAGCAGGACGACGTGCAGGGCCGCACGATCATCGCGCGCAACGTCAACTGGACCCTGCCCGCCCACCTGACCAACGCCCTGTCCAGCCCCCTCGCAGCTGACCGCCGCACCGCCCTCGACGGCCTGGCCCACCTCCGCCGAGTCGGCAACGACCAGGTACGCGCCCGAGCCGACCAGGAAATCCGCCGCCTGACCACCGACGACAGCCAAGAGGTCTCCACCGCCGCCACCGCCCTGCTCACCAACACCCCACTCCCTCCAACCACACCTCCTCCCCCACCCTCTGTCCCCGCCACGCCCGCACACCCCACCAGGCCCAAGCTCCACCGCCTCACCTCCCGCCACCTCCTCACCTCCCGCCGCACCCTGATCGCACTGCTCGCCGCCGCAGCCCTAGCCATCACCACAACCATCTGGCTCAACCGGGACAGCACCGCACCCCCCACCTCGCCGGAATCACGCGTCATCACCGCCACCGTCGAACGAGTCGTACTCAGCCCCGACGCCAAAACCCTCGCCGGCTTCACGACCACCGGCGGCGAACGCGTCCACCTCTGGGACCTCACCACCGGCCAGGACATCGACACCCTCGACGGCTCCATCGGCACCTTCGCCTTCAGCACCGACCCGAACACCATCGCCCTCGCCTCGGGCGGCGGCGCGGCGGTGCTCTGGGACCGGTCCACCCATCTCGCCCGAGCCACCCTCCCGGGCACCGGCGCAGGACCGCGGATCGCGTTCACCCCGGACGCCAAGACCGTCGCCACCGCCGGCACCTGCACCTGCGATCCGCCGTTCGACAACCCGGTCCACCTGTGGAACACCGCCGACGGGCAGGAGAAAGCCACGCTCACCGGCCACACCAACGGCGTCCAGGACATGTCCTTCAGCCGGGACGGCCGCCTGCTGCTCACCGCCGCCGTCGACCACACCATCCGCGTCTGGGACGTCGCCACCGGCAAGACCACCGCCGTCATCAACGCCGGCTACACGACCGAGTTCGCCCCGGACAGCACGATCATCGCCGCCAGCAGCCACTTCACCGAGAAGATCAGCCTGTGGGACGCCAACGGCCGGCTCATCCGCCTGCTCGACGCCAGCGGCGAGCCCGTCTCGTTCAGCACCGACGGCAAGACCCTCGTCACCACCGGCTTCGACCGGAAAGTGGTGCAGCTGTGGGAAGTCGCCACCGGCAAGCTGGTCGCCACCGGCACCCCGGACGGCCCGTGGACGGTCAGCCCCGACCACCGAACCGTCGCCGTCGGCGCTCCCGACCACTCGGTGCTCCTGGTCGACGCCACGACCACCACCACGAGGAGCACGCTGACCGGCCACACCGCCCGCGTCACCGACCTGACCTACAGCGCCGACGGCCGGACCCTGGTGTCCGCCGGGAGCGACAGGACGGTTCGCGTGTGGACGGTGGGCTGAGGGCACAGGTGAAAACAAAAAGACGCTCGCGCTGTTTTCGGGCGGAAAACAGCGCGAGCGTCCAACACATCTAGTACATGCCCTACGGGTATGAGCTGATGTACACCGGCACGCCGATCTTGGTGGTGTCGGCGGCGTCGCCGAGGCCGTTGACGACGTGGTCGATCGTGCCCGCGCTGAGGTTCACGGTCATGATGTGGTGCAGCCGCACGCCGGGCGTCGACGGCACCTCGAACCCGTTCTCGGTGTGGATCGACGGGTTGTTCTGGTTGAACACGTAGACACCGCCGCCGTGCAGCGTGTGGTGCCGAACGCCGTCCGCGACCTTGTAGCCGGCGTAGCCCTCGACCGGACCGTTCATCCAGTCGGCCTGCGTGGGCGGGTCGTAGGGCAGTTCGTTCTGGTACAGCACGGTCGTGCCGTGCTCGCCGTTCCAGACCGTGTTGTGCCGCTGGAAGTGCTCGACGAACAGGCCGGTCGCGGTCACGTGGTCACCATTGACGACGACTCCCGTGCGGCCCGTGTTGGTGTTCCAGCGCTGGGTGTCGGTGAAGCCCTCGACACCGTGGTCGCCGCGCCACACCCACGTGTGGTCGATCAGGACGTGGTCGCTGTTGACCTCCAGCGCCGTGTCGGTCTTGCCGACGTGCGGGCCTCCGACGCGGAAGTACACATCGGACAACGTGGTCGGGTTGCCCGGCAAGCTCCAGCCCCGGGTGTTCTTGCGTCCCACGCGCAACAGCACCGACGACTCCTCGGTACCCGCGTCGACCGTGACACCCGCGACGACCACACCCGGCACGTCCGCGATGTCCAGCGGAACCGAGCCACCGACCGCCGTCAACGTGGCGTGGCCGAGACCGAGCACGACCGTGCCGGGCCGCTTGACCTCGATGCTGCGCGCAATGTCGTACACGCCGGGCGTGAGCAGGAGGTGCTTGCCACGGGCGAGCTGGCGGTTGATCTCGCGCACGGAGTCGGTGGGCTTGGCAACGAAGAAGTCGGTCAACGGGACCGTGCGCCCCGGCGTGAGACCGTCCGCCCACGAGATGCCCCGGCTGTCACGGCGGGCCTGCGGGACGCGGACCTGGTACCGGTCGCCGTCGAGGAACAGGTAGGGCTTCTCACGGCTGATCGGCGTGCGGTCGAGGGTCGTGTAGGGCGGGTTCGGGAACGCCGCGTCGACCGGCGCACCGACCACACCGGAGAAGACCTGGTTCCACACACCGTTGGACCAGCCCGCAACCTCGCTGTTCCGTGTGAGCCACTGCTGCTGCGACCCGTTGACGACCTGCGGCAACCGCGAGTCCGCGATGAACCCGCCACTGGCGTACTGGGGACCGGCGGTGCAGTAGTCCATGAGCGAGAACGTCCCGCCGGTGACGTTGAGCCGCCGCACCGAGACCGCCTGCGACACGGCCCAGAAGTTCGCCGAGGAACGGCAACCGTCCTGACCTTTGGCATCGACGTTGACGGTGAGGTTGGACAGGGTGCGCCAGAAGTTGACCAGCGCCAGGCAGTTCCCGGTGCCACCGTCAGCCAGGCACCGGTTGTAGACCTCGACCTTGCCGTTGATGACGACATCGGTGGGCGAGGCACCCAGTCCCGCGATCTCGGTGTAGTAGCCGACCTTGATCTGCAACGGCTGCTCAGCGGTGCCATAAACACCCGGCTTGAACAGGAACGCGTGCCGGCGAGTCCCCATCTCGTCATCCACACGCGCCGCATGCGTGGCGTCCAGCGCAGCCTGGATCTCACCGACCGGCGTGCTCGGGTCGAACACACGCACATCGGCACCAAGATCCTGCGACCTAGGGCGGTCAGCGGTAGCGGCCCCAGGCACCAGGCCCGTGGCAACCACCGCCACCACAACTGCCGACGCTTGTCTTCGGACGCGACGCGAGAGGAAGCGCATGATCGTCATCGACCTGCCTATGCAAGGAGTTCGGGGCGGATGCCACCCGCGAGAGAGCGCTCTCACAAGCGGGTGCGCCATTCTTACCCGCCCCCACCACGTTTTCCAAGAGCACAACCACTTCCCGGTACTTCCCCCAAGTCCCGGTACGCCCGCAGCACACCGACCCCGCCGCTTTCCGCGCGCAGCGCGGCCCTCGCGCGCGCAGCGCGCAGTAGGTGTCACCTACAAGTGGAGGGCCTCGGTTCCCCCACCGTATGGCCCGCCCGAAGGGCTACCACAGATTCTCCGGGTGCAGCCGAATTTTTTGTGAGGAACGAGCAAAAAATTTAGCGGCACCCGGAGAATCTGTGGTTG
>NZ_JBBEGC010000035.1:0-68900 GCF_037401995.1 Saccharothrix sp. CCNWYY140 | reverse complement strand
GGCCATGCGGTGGGGGAACCGACGCCCTTCACCCCCCATCGGTGGTCTCCCTGCTAGCTTTTGATCTTGAGAGCGCGTCAGCGCGTCCAGCTTGAGAGCGAAGCGTCGCGTTCAAAGATCTTGAAGAGCTTGAAGAGCGAAAAGCGCCTCGCCGGCGGGCAGGCCGCCAAGGATGGACACAAAGCAAAAGAAAAGGCGGGGGCTGAGGTGTGCCGTGCGGCAACTACGTGAAAAAACCGCGTGCGGCAGCGGTCGGTGCGGGAGCGAGGGGCGGGCGGGGGTGTGCGGCGGGTTAGAAGGGCCAGCCGAGGACGGGGAGGCCGAGGACCGCGTCCACCGCCAGGCCGCAGAACACCAGCATCAAGTACAGGTTCGACAGGTGGAAGAACTTCATCGTGTTCGTCGACCCGCCCCGCCGCACCACCCCGTGCAGCCGGTGCGCGAAGACGGCGAACCACACGCCCGACACGGCCGCCACCGCCACGTACACCCACGACGTGACAGGGGCCAGCAGCAGCGTGCACACGACCGTGATCCACGAGTAGATGACGATCTGCCGCGTCACCTGCTGTGCCGTCGCCACGACAGGCAGCATCGGCACCCCAGCCCTGGCGTAGTCCTCCTTGAACTTCATCGCCAGAGCCCACGTGTGGGGCGGGGTCCAGAAGAAGATCACGCCGAACATCACCAAGGCCGGCCATGCCACCGTGCCGGTCACCGAGGACCAGCCGATGATCACCGGCATGCAGCCCGCCATGCCGCCCCAGATGATGTTCTGGGACGTCCGCCTCTTCAGCACCAGGGTGTAGACGAAGATGTAGAACAAGATCGTCGCGACGGCGAACACCGCCGAGATCAGGTTCGTCGTCAGCCACAGGAACGCGAAGGACAGGACGCCCAGCACCACGCCGAAGACGAGGGCGTTGCGCGGGGGGATGGCGTTCTGGGCCAACGGCCGCGTGCCCGTGCGCTTCATGACCGAGTCGATGTCCGCGTCGACGTAGCAGTTCAGCGCGTTCGCCGAGCCCGCTGCGAGGGTGCCGCCGGCCAGGGTGCACGCGATCAGCCACAGGGGCGGGAGGCCTCGGGCCGCCAGGAGCATCGCGGGGATGGTCGTGATCAGCAGCAGTTCGATGACGCGCGGCTTGGTGAGGGCCACGTACGCCCCGACCACCTGGCGGGGCGATCGCGCCGGAAGCTCGCTGACGGCACTCATCGCACTCCTCGTCAGGTCGGGGGATGAGCAGATCGTAACCGCGCGTTGAAAGCAGAGCCCGTCCGGGTACGTCTGAACGTGGGAGGAGCGCCGCTCGTATGCCCTGTGCGTACACCCACATTGCGCAAGTGGCACGGACGCCGCTACCGCCTACTAGGCTGACCGGCGGACGAGGGAAAACTGCGGCTAGGGCCAGACGGGATCGATTGAGAACCCACCGTCGGGGAGACCGCCGCCTACGTGAGACTGGAGCTGGAAGTCCGTGTCCGTCACCGATGACATCACCCGGCTGACCGAGGCCAATCTGCCCGACGACTGGACGGAGCTCGACAAGCGCGCCGTCGACACCGCGCGTGTCCTCGCGGCGGACGCGGTGCAGAAGGTCGGCAACGGCCACCCGGGCACCGCCATGAGCCTGGCGCCGCTGGCCTACACCCTGTTCCAGCGCGTGATGCGCCACGACCCCGCCGACCCCGACTGGGTGGGCCGTGACCGGTTCGTGCTCAGCGCGGGCCACTCCAGCCTGACCCTCTACGTCCAGCTCTTCCTGTCCGGTTACGGCCTGGAGCTGGACGACCTCAAGGCGTTGCGCACGTGGGGTTCGCAGACCCCCGGCCACCCCGAGCACCGGCACACCGCCGGCGTCGAGATCACCACCGGTCCGCTGGGCCAGGGCCTGGCCTCCGCGGTCGGCATGGCGATGGGCGCCCGCCGCGAGCGCGGCCTGTGGGACCCGGAGACGCCGGTCGGCCAGAGCCCGTTCGACCACCACATCTTCGTGATCGCCTCCGACGGCGACATCGAGGAGGGTGTGACCTCCGAGGCCTCTTCCCTCGCGGGCACCCAGAAGCTGGGCAACCTCACGGTGATCTACGACGACAACAAGATCTCCATCGAGGACGACACCACCATCGCGCTGTCCGAGGACACCGCGAAGCGCTACGAGGCCTACGGCTGGCACGTCCAGGTCGTCGAGGGCGGCGAGAACGTCGCCGGCATCCTCGAGGCGCTGGAGAACGCCAAGGCCGAGACCGAGCGGCCCTCGTTCATCCTGCTGCGCACGATCATCGGCTACCCGGCGCCCAACAAGCAGAACACCGGCGCGGCGCACGGCGCGGCGCTGGGCGCCGACGAGGTCAAGGCCGTCAAGCAGATCCTGGGCTTCGACCCGGAGCAGACCTTCGAGGTCGCCGACGAGGTCCTCGACCACGCCCGCGAGGTGGTCAAGCGCGGCGAGGCGGCCAAGGCCGAGTGGCAGTCCTCCTTCGACGCGTGGGCGTCGGCCAACCCGGAGCGCAAGGCGCTGTTCGACCGGCTGGTCGCGCGCGAGCTGCCCGAGGGCTGGGCGGACGTGCTGCCGTCGTGGGACCCGGACGCCAAGGGCGTGCCGACCCGCAAGGCCTCCGGTGAGACGCTGACCGCGCTGGCCGGCGTGCTGCCGGAGCTGTGGGGCGGTTCGGCCGACCTGGCCGAGTCCAACCTGACCACGATGAAGGGCTCGGACTCGTTCGGCCCCGAGTCGATCTCCACCGGCATGTGGAAGGCCCACCCGTACGGCCGCACGCTGCACTTCGGCGTCCGCGAGCACGCGATGGGCTCGATCCTCAACGGCATCGCGCTGCACGGCCCGACCCGCCCGTACGGCGGCACGTTCCTGGTGTTCTCCGACTACATGCGCCCGGCGGTCCGCCTGGCCGCGCTGATGAAGTCGCCGGTCACCTACGTGTGGACGCACGACTCCATCGGCCTGGGCGAGGACGGCCCGACGCACCAGCCGATCGAGCACCTGGCCGCGCTGCGCGCCATCCCGGGTCTGACCGTGGTGCGCCCCGGCGACGCCAACGAGACCGCGGCGGCGTGGAAGGCGACCATCGAGCAGACCGAGGGCCCCGTGGGCCTCGCGCTGTCCCGCCAGAACCTGCCGGTGCTCGAGGGCACCAAGGAGAAGGCGGTCGAGGGCGTCAAGCGCGGCGGCTACGTGCTGGCCGGCGACGGCGAGCCGGAGCTGGTGATCATCGCCACGGGCTCGGAGCTCCAGATCGCGGCCGAGGCGCGGAAGGTGCTGGAGGCCGAGGGTGTCGCCACCCGTGTGGTGTCCATGCCGTCGGTCGAGTGGTTCGACGCGCAGGACGAGGCCTACCGCGAGTCGGTGATCCCGTCGTCGGTCAAGGCGCGCGTGGTCGTCGAGGCCGGTATCGCGCAGCCGTGGCACCGGTTCGCCGGTGACGCGGGCGAGATCGTCTCGATCGAGCACTTCGGCGCCTCCGCCGACTACCAGACGCTGTTCCGGGAGTTCGGCTTCACCACCGAGAACGTCGTCGCGGCGGCCCGCCGGTCGCTGGCCAAGGTCCGCTGAATCTCCAAAAGGGGCGATGAAATGACTGCCAACCCGCTGGCCCAGCTCAGCGACGCCGGTGTGTCGATCTGGCTGGACGACCTGTCCCGCGAGCGGCTGAACACCGGCAACCTCGCCGACCTGGTGGCCAACCAGCACGTGGTGGGCGTGACCACCAACCCGACGATCTTCGCCGCGGCCCTGTCGAAGGGCACCGCGTACGACGAGCAGGTGCGCGAGCTGGCCGCGCGCGGCGCCGACACCGACGCCGCCGTCCGCGAGATCACCACCACGGACGTGCGCAACGCGTGCGACCTGTTCCGCGACATCTACACCGCCACCGACGGCGTGGACGGCCGCGTGTCCATCGAGGTCGACCCGCGCCTGGCGCACGACACCGAGGGCACCATCGCCGAGGCGCTGGACCTGGCCAAGGCCGTGGACCGGCCGAACCTGCTGGTCAAGATCCCGGCGACGATCGCGGGCCTGCCCGCCATCACCAAGGTGATCGCCGAGGGCATCAGCGTGAACGTGACGCTGATCTTCTCCACCGAGCGCTACCGCGACGTCATGGAGGCGTTCATCGCGGGCCTGGAGCAGGCCAAGGCCAACGGCCACGACCTGCGCGGCATCCACTCCGTGGCCTCGTTCTTCGTGTCCCGCGTGGACACCGAGATCGACAAGCGGCTGGACGCGCTGGACACCGAGGCCGCCAAGGCGCTGCGCGGTCAGGCCGCGATCGCCAACGCACGCCTGGCCTACGCGGCGTTCGAGGAGACCTTCACGGGTGAGCGCTGGGAGGCGCTGGCCGCCGACGGCGCCCGCGCGCAGCGCCCGCTGTGGGCCTCGACCGGTGTGAAGGACCCGGCCTACTCCGACACGAGGTACGTGGACGAGCTGGTCGTAACCGACACAGTCAACACGATGCCGGAGAAGACGCTGCACGCCGTCGCCGACCACGGCAGGATCACCGGTGACACCGTGACCGGGCGGGCCGCGCAGGCGCAGGAGGTCTTCGACGGACTGGCCGAGGTCGGCATCGACCTCGACGACGTGTTCGCCGTGCTGGAGACCGAGGGCGTCGACAAGTTCGAGAAGTCCTGGGCGGAGCTGCTGGAGACGGTGACCGGACAACTGAACCAGGCAAAGGGCTGATATGACCGAGGTGATCTCCGTGGAGATCGTCCGCTCGCCGAACGAGGACCAGGTCGCCACCGTGGTGGGCGACCTGGTCCGCGACCGGGCCGCGAGCAAGCTCACCGAAGGCGACGCCACGCTGTGGGGTCCCGACGCGGAGTCCGAGGCGTCCATCCGCCTCGCGTGGACCACCCTGCACGAGACCTCGCGCCCCCTGGTCGCCGAGATCGAGGCGCTGCGCGACGAGCTGCGCGCCGAGGGCGTGGACCGGGTGGTGCTCGCGGGCATGGGCGGCTCGTCGCTCGCGCCCGAGGTCATCACCGGCACCGCCGGCGTGCCGCTGGTCGTGCTGGACACGACCGACCCCGGCCAGGTGGCCGAGGCCCTGGCGGGGGACCTGACCCGCACGGTGCTGGTGGTGTCGTCCAAGTCCGGCGGCACCGTCGAGACCGACAGCCACCGCCGGATCTTCGAGAAGGCCTTCGCCGACGAGGGCGTGGACGCGGCGTCGCGGATCGTCGTGGTCACCGACCCGGGTTCGCCGCTGGAGGCCGCCTCCCGCGAGGCCGGGTACCGCAAGGTGTTCCTGGCCGACCCGCACGTGGGCGGCCGGTACTCGGCGCTGACCGCGTTCGGCCTGGTGCCCGCCGGCCTGGCCGGCGCGGACGTCGGCGCGCTGCTGGACGAGGCCGCCGCAGCCGCTCCCCTGGTGTCGGCCGACTCCCCCGACAACCCGGCGATCGTGCTGGCCGCGACCTTCGCGGTGGCGCACGCGCACGGCGCGGAGAAGATCGTGTTCGCCGACACCGGGTCGGGCATCTCCGGCTTCGGCGACTGGGCCGAGCAGCTGATCGCCGAGTCGACCGGCAAGAACGGCACCGGCCTGCTGCCGGTCGTCGTGGAGGGTCCGGGCGCGCCCGGGTTCGTGGACGCCCGCTCGGACGCCACGACCGTCGCGATCGGACCGGCCACCGGCTCGTCGTCGATCTCGGTCGAGGGCGCGCTGGGCGCGCAGTTCCTGGTGTGGGAGTACGCCACCGCGCTGGTGGGGCGGGTGCTGGAGATCAACCCGTTCGACCAGCCCGACGTGGAGGCGGCGAAGAAGGCGGCACGGTCCCTTCTGGACGCCCCCGCCGCGTCGGCGTCGGCGCCGGCCTTTGTGGACGGTCCGATCGAGGTGTACCCGAGCGAGGGCTGGCTGTCGCCGGACGTGAAGACCGTCGCCGACGCGATCAAGGTGCTCGTCGCCGCCGCGGGGCAGCACGGCTACCTGTCCGTCCAGGCCTACCTGGACCGGGTCGACGACGCCTCCTTCGCGCTGACCCGCGCGGAGCTGGCGCAGCGCTCGCACCTCCAGACCACGTTCGGCTGGGGTCCGCGGTTCCTGCACTCGACCGGCCAGTACCACAAGGGCGGTCACCAGAACGGCGTGTTCCTCCAGCTCACCGGGGCGTCGGAGGTCGCACTGGACGTGCCGGGCCGCCCCTACGACCTGAGCACGCTCCAGCTCGCCCAGGCGCTGGGCGACGGGCAGGTGTTGGCCGAGCGCGGTCGTCCGGTGCTGCGCCTGCACCTCACCGACCGGGTCGCCGGGCT
Source organism: Saccharothrix sp. CCNWYY140 (assembly GCF_037401995.1). Classification (NCBI taxonomy): domain Bacteria; kingdom Bacillati; phylum Actinomycetota; class Actinomycetes; order Pseudonocardiales; family Pseudonocardiaceae; genus Saccharothrix; species Saccharothrix sp. CCNWYY140. The sequence continues at coordinate 62,616 of NZ_JBBEGC010000035.1, read as the reverse complement.
GGCCCAGCTCGTCGAGGCCATCCAGGAGGACGGGTCGTGACCGAGCTTGCGAGGGCACCATTCAATACAGCACCGCTCGGTCATCTGTCCGACGAGCGCAGCGAGGAGGGCCGATGACCGCTCCTACCAAGCGCAACCCCCTTCGGGACCCCAGGGACAAGCGGCTGCCGCGCATCGCGGGGCCCAGCGGCCTGGTGATCTTCGGCGTGACCGGTGACCTGTCGCGCAAGAAGCTCATGCCCGCGATCTACGACCTGGCCAACCGCGGCCTGCTGCCACCGGGCTTCGCGCTCGTCGGCTTCGCCCGCCGCGACTGGGCCGACCAGGACTTCATGCAGGTCGTGCACGACGCGGTGAAGCAGCACGCGCGCACGCCGTTCCGGCAGGAGGTCTGGGACCAGCTCGCCGAGGGCATCCGGTTCGTCCAGGGCACGTTCGACGACGACATCGCCTTCGACGCGCTGGCCGCCACGCTGGCCGACCTGGACCGCGAGCGCGGCACGGGCGGCAACCACGCGTTCTACCTGTCGGTGCCGCCCAGCGCGTTCACCACGGTGGTCAACCAGCTCAAGCGCGCCGGCCTCGCCACCCCGCCCGCGGACAACCCGGGGCAGTGGCGGCGCGTGGTCATCGAGAAGCCGTTCGGCCACGACCTGGGCAGCGCCAAGCAGCTCAACAAGATCGTCAACGACGTCTTCCCCGAGGAGTCGGTGTTCCGCATCGACCACTACCTCGGCAAGGAGACCGTCCAGAACATCCTGGCGCTGCGCTTCGCCAACCAGCTCTACGAACCCATCTGGAACGCCAACTACGTCGACCACGTGCAGATCACGATGGCCGAGGACATCGGCCTGGGTGGTCGCGCGGGCTACTACGACGGCATCGGCGCGGCCCGGGACGTGATCCAGAACCACCTGCTCCAGCTGCTCGCCCTCACGGCGATGGAGGAGCCGGTGTCGTTCCGGCCCAGCGACCTGCGGGCGGAGAAGGTCAAGGTGCTGTCCGCGACCCGGCCCGTCGGCCCGTTCGACGAGACCACCGCGCGCGGCCAGTACACCGGCGGCTGGCAGGGCGGGCAGAAGGTGCCCGGCCTGGTGGAGGAGGGCGGCTTCGCCAAGGACTCCACCACCGAGACCTACGCGGCCATCACCTGCGAGATCAACACCCGCCGCTGGGCCGGGGTGCCGTTCTACCTGCGCACCGGCAAGCGGCTGGGCCGCCGGGTCACCGAGGTGGCCGTGGTGTTCAAGCGCGCGCCGCACCTGCCCTTCGACGACACCGCCACCGAGGAGCTGGGGCAGAACGCCCTGGTCGTGCGGGTGCAGCCGGACGAGGGCGTGACCATGCGGTTCGGGTCCAAGGTGCCGGGCAACACGATGGAGGTCCGGGACGTCACGATGGACTTCGGGTACGGCCACGCCTTCACCGAGTCCTCGCCCGAGGCCTACGAGCGGCTGCTGCTGGACGTGCTGCTCGGCGAGCCGTCGCTGTTCCCGAAGAACGACGAGGTCGAGCTGTCCTGGGAGATCCTGGACCCGGTCCTCAAGCACTGGGCCGCCACCGGCGCGCCGGAGAAGTACAAGGCAGGCACCTGGGGACCGGCGTCGGCGGACGAGATGCTGGCCCGCACCGGCAGGCACTGGAGGCGTCCGTGATCATCGACCTGCCCTCGACGACCACGTCGCAGGTCAACAGCAAGCTCGTGCAGCTGCGCGAGGAGGGCGGCGCGGTCACCCTCGGCCGGGTCCTGACGCTGGTCATCGTGACCGACGACGGGACCAAGACCGAGGACGCGGTGGACGCGGCCAACGACGCGAGCCGCGAGCACCCGTGCCGCGTGATCGTCGTCGCGCGCGGCGCCCGCCGCGCCGCGCCCCGGCTGGACGCCCAGATCCGGGTCGGCGGCGACGCGGGCGCGTCCGAGGTGATCGTGCTGCGCCTGTACGGCGAGCTGGCCAACGAGGGCGCGTCGTGCGTGGTGCCGCTGCTGCTGCCGGACACCCCGGTGGTGGCGTGGTGGCCCAACGAGGCGCCCGCCGTGCCCGCGCTGGACCCGATCGGGCAGCTCGCGCAGCGCCGGATCACCGACTCGGCGGCCGAGAAGAACCCGATCAAGGCGCTGGACCAGCGCAAGGCCGGGTACACGCCGGGCGACACGGACCTGGCGTGGACGCGGCTGACGCTGTGGCGGGCCATGCTCGCCTCGGCGTTCGACCTGCCCCCGTACGAGAAGGTGACCGAGGCCGAGGTCAGCGGCGAGGCGGACTCCCCGTCCACCGACCTGCTGGCGGCGTGGCTCGCCGGCTCGCTGCGGCTGCCGGTGAAGCGGGCCAAGGCCGTGCGCGGCGAGGGCATCGTGGACGTGCGCCTGGAGCGCAAGTCCGGGGTGGTCGAGCTGGTGCGCCCGGACGGCAAGGTCGGCACGCTGACCCAGCCCGGCCAGCCGGAGCGGCGGGTGGCGTTGCAGCGCCGCGAGATCCGCGACTGCCTGGCCGAGGAACTGCGCCGGCTGGACCCGGACGAGGTGTACGAGCTGGCGCTGCGGTCGCTGGGCAAGGTCGTGCGCGGCCGTACCCCGGCGAAGGCCACGGCGGCGGCCCGCCGACCCGCGCCCGCCGCGGCCGGTGCCGTTGGTTCGCCCAACGGGTCGGAGCCGGCCGGTGAGGCGCCCAGCGGCGACGGTGCGGCGGCGGACGGGTCGGCGAAGACCCCCGCCAAGGCCCCCGCCCGGGCGGCGGCGAAGACCCCGGCCAAGGTGGCGAAGGCGGCCAAGGCGAAGTCCGCCAAGGGCACGGTCAAGGTGGCGGGCAAGGGCTCGTCGGCCAGGACCAAGGCATGAGCCGGCCCGAGGTGGTGGTGCACCGCGACGGCGACCTGCTGGCCGCCGCCGCGGCGGCCCGCCTGGTCACCCGGCTGGTCGACGCCCAGACCGCGCGCGGCTCGGCGTCGCTGGTGCTGACCGGCGGCCGGACCGGCATCGCCGTGCTGGAGCAGCTGCGCGCCACCCCGGCGCGCGACGCCGTGGACTGGTCCCGCGTGGACCTGTACTGGGGCGACGAGCGGTTCCTGCCCTCCGGGCACGCGGACCGCAACGAGACCCAGGCCCGTGCGGCACTGCTCGACCACGTGCCCGTCGACCCGGCGCGCGTGCACGTCATGGAGCCCTCCGACGGCCGGTTCGGCGACGACCCGGACGCGGCGGCCGACGCGTACGCCGAGTTGCTGGCCGCGCAGGCCCGCCCGGAGGACCACGGCCCCGTGCCGTCGTTCGACGTGTGCCTGCTCGGCGTGGGCGAGGAGGGGCACACCCTGTCGGTGTTCCCGTCGTCCCCCGCGGTCTACGAGAAGGAGCGCACGGTCGTGGCCGTCCGCAACTGCCCGAAGCCGCCCCCGACCCGCGTCAGCCTGACCCTGCCCGCCGCGAGCCGCGCCCGCGAGGTGTGGCTGATGACCACCGGCGAGGGCAAGGCGGCAGCCGTGGCGATGGCCCTCACCGGCGCCGGCGAGGTCCAGTTGCCGGCGGCGGGCGCTCGCGGGCAGCGACGCACCCTGTGGCTGCTCGACTCGGCGGCGGCGGCGAAGGTCCCGGACCTGTTCACCCCTCCGCTGGCCTGAGCCCCGCGTTCGACCCCTTCACGCCGTCCGCCTCCGGGTGGGCGGCGTGATGTCGTTCACGTGTCCGCCTACCGGACGTTCGCGCTCGCAACTTTGTGGACGGCTCCGCGTCCCGTACGAGTAATCAGGGCGTCTCGTTGGGTGAGGGTGGATGGCGAGCAGGTCGGGGGCGAAGGAGCGGGTCATGCCAAGCGTGATGACAGCCCAGTACGGTGACAAGCGGCGGATGGCTGAGACGGGAGGACGGGTCCTGGCCGGCAACGCTGTCGAGAGACTGCCGAGCGGCGGGGTCAACGGCGTCCCCACCGACCGGGTGGCCGACGCTGCCCGAGGACTGCGGGCCTGGCTGGCCCGACACCGGCAACTGATGCTGGACGTGGCCGCCGTGGCGATCGCCGCGTTCGACGTGTGGTTCTGGTTCGCACCGGACGCCCAGGTCTACAACTACGCCCTGTCCGTGGTGGCGGTCGCGGCGGTGGCGTTCCGACGACGGTTCCCGTTCCTGGTGGTCCTGCTGACCGTGCCCGGCTTCCTGGCCGGCATGGCACAGCTGGCGGCCATGATCGCTCTGGGCACGCTGGCCCGGCGCAAGCTGCTGTCGACGCAGACCTACATCGCGGCGGGCTTGGTGTGGTTCAGCAGGTTCTTCCTGTGGCCACCGGACAAGTTCCTGGAACTGGACTGGACGACCCACATCCACGATGCCATCTACGGCTGCATCGTCGCCGGGATGCCCATCGCGATCGGCCTGCTGGTCCATGCGCGGGAGGAACTGTCGGCCCGCATCGCGGAACTGGCGGAGAGCCGTGAACGAGAGCGGATGCTGCACGCCCATGCCGTTCGAGCCGACGAACGCGCCCGGTTGGCCCGTGAGATGCATGATGTGGTGTCGCACCAGGTGAGCCTCATCGCCATGCAGGCGGGTGCATTGCGCATGGCTGCTGCTGATCCCAACGCGCAGCAGGTGGCTGGGACCATTCGGATGCTCAGCACCCGGACGTTGGATGAGTTGCGTCAGCTGGTGAGTGTGCTGCGTACCACGTCTGGTGACGACTCTCCGCAGCCGCGGATCGAGGACTTGCCCCAGTTGTTGGCTTCCTCGGGTCTGCCAGCGGCCCTGACGGTGCTGGGGCCGGTGGACGACCTGCCGGCGTCGATTTCCGGGGCGGTGTACCGGACTGTGCAGGAGGCTTTGACCAACGTTCGCAAGCACGCGGGCGGTGCGGCGACTTCGGTGCAGATTCAAGCGGACGCGGACGAACTCCGCGTGGAGATCCGCAACGATCCGCCGTTGGCTCCGCACGAGTGCGCGACCCTGCCCAGTGGCGGGCATGGACTGGTGGGCTTGCGCGAACGCGCGGCCTTGCTGGACGGCACTTTCGAGGCAGGACCGTCCGAGGACGGCGGCTTCCGAGTAGCAGTGACCTTCCCCCTGGCCCGCCAACTCGACTAACAAATCCGGCGCGCACTCCCCTGCCGTGCACGCCCCCACTTACCTGGCGACCAGCGGGCAGCCGTGCGGCAGCTTTTTATGGAGCTGCCGCACGGCACACCTCTACCTTAAAGGCCACGCTGCTGCTGGTCGGGCTGCTTAGCGATGGGATGCGCGGCGGGTGGCGATGGCGGTGGAGATTGCGGCCAGGGTGCCCAGGCAGCCGCCGGCGATGGCGGGCCACAAGGCGGGTTCGTGGCGTAGCAGCACCGTGGGGAGGAGCCAGACCGCGACTCCCAGCCCGAATCCCAGCGGAGCCGAGGCGATCACCGCTGCCGTGCCCGATTGCCGTCGCCGTAGGGACCTGAGCAGTGACTCCAAGTACGCCAGCGTGAACAGCAGCAACACCGCGCTGCCCGCACCCATGATGCTGATCATCGGGTTCGTCGTGGGCTGCAAGGAGAACTCGCGCTCGCCCTCGGCCGTGTGTGCCGTGGCCAAGGCCGCGCCGCCCACGATCCAGCGGGTGGCACCGGGAAGCTCGAAGGTGCCGGCGCCCGTGACATCCGCCAGGGGGATGCCCACCGCCTCGACCGTCAGCCTGGTCGCGCCCTCCCACACCACCGGCTTGGTCATGTCCCGCTCGATGATCGGCAAGTCCCGGCCCGGCACGGCGAACGGCAGCGCGACCACCAACAACGCGAACAGGGCCGCCGCCACGGCGAACCACACCGCCGGCTTCGGCGGTGTGATCAAGTCCTTCGCCGGGACCAACGTCTGCTGTCCGGACCACACGGGTGGCGGGCTGTCGACCATCGTGGCGCGTACCGGGATGTTCAGCGTTTCCCTGGGCACCGAAGGCTGGGTCGACGGCCTGGTGCTCGCCGCCGATACCTGAGGTGCCAGGTGGACGGGTAGTCCTACGCGCATGAGCCAGTCGCGGCCGAAGACTTCCGCTGCTGCGCCGGCCAGGTCTATCGCGAAGGTCTCGGCGTTGCGGTACCTGGACTGGGGGTCGCGTTCGATGCCGCGCATCACGACCTGGGCCAGAGGGGGCGGCACCTCGGTCAGCGGACGGGGTTGGTGGTGCACTCGGCGTTGGATCATGGCCAGGGCACCTCCTCCGCTTTCGAAGGGCAGGTGGCCGCTGAGCAGTTCGTACAAGACCGTGGCGGCGGCGTAGACGTCCGCTGCTGGGCTCAGGGGGTTGCCCAGGGCCTGTTCGGGGGCCAGGTAGGCGGGTGTGCCCAGGACCTGACCTGCGTGGGTCACCAGGGTGGCGCCCTCGCTGACGACCTGGGCGATGCCGAAGTCGGCGACCTTCAGTGCGCCCTGGGCGGTGAAGAGGAGGTTCTTCGGCTTCACGTCCAGGTGCAGCACGCCGGCACCGTGGGCGGCGTGCAGGCCGGAGAGGGTGGCCAGGAGCAACGCACAGGACTGGGCGGGGGTGAAGCCGTGTTCGCTGAACTTCGACCAGACCGTGCCGCCGTCCAGCTTCTCCATGACCAGCAGGTGCTCGCCGTGGTCCTGGACGTAGTCGTACACCGGCACGATGTGCGGGTGGTCCAGCCGGGCCAGCAGTCGTGCCTCGTGTTCGAACCTCGCGCTCATCCGGGCGTCCTCGGCGAGCACCTGGGGCAGGCGCTTGATCGCCACGGGACGGCCCAGCGGGCGGTGGACGCCGGCGTAGACCACGCCCATGCCGCCGTGGCCGATCTGACCGCCGATGTCGTACTGGGGCAGCGCCGCGACGACGCTGGCGCTGACCGTCACGCGGCACCGCCGGGCAGCGGGCGTGTGATGCGCTGGGTCGCCTCGGGGTCCGTGGGCGGCACGTCGTCGGATGCCGGGTGCGGGGTCAGGTAGCCCAGGAGCAGGGCGGCGGCGGCCGAGCCGAGCAGGAACGGGATCTCCGCCGCCGGTGACGGGGCCATCACCCGCAGGACGGACAGCGAGATCACCGCGACCAGGCCCGTGCCGACGCCGGCCGGGAGGAACTGCATCGCGCGCTGCCAGCGGTTGGCCGGGAGCTTGCGCCGCGCCAGGCCCCACAGTGCGGCGGCCCACGCCAGCACGGTCAGGACGAAGACGGCGAGGCCGAACACCCCGTAGACCGACCACATCGACCCGCGCACGTCACCGGTCGCGCTCACCGTCGCGACGACCTCGCGGTTGACGTCGAGGACCTCGATGTCGGTGGGCAGCAGGCCGGTCGCCTGGGTGCCGAGTTGGCCGAGGTCGAGCACGAAGGCCTTGGTGACGCTCTGCTTCGCGGGCACGTCGAAGGGCACGGTCGTGTCGTAGGAGAAGAACGTCAGCGCGAGCGCGGTGCCGGACAGGCGCACGGTCTTGATGTGGCGCACGGTGTCCGTTCCGTTGTGGACGGTCACTTCGATGCGCGTCGACGTCGCCGGGTCGAGCACGAGGTCGTCGTCCGGGGTGACCCGCTTGCCGTCCACAATGGCGCTCAGCGTGACCTCGTCGGGGGCGATCGCGTGCGCGGTCGAGGTGCCGGCGCCCAGGAAGATCCCGAGGGAGAGCAGTAAACCAACCCTGCTCATAATGCGTCTCACAGGGGCACCTCGAAGTTCATGGGCACGGACGAGTCCGGGAGTCGGTATGCGAACGGCTGGAACACTAGCTCTACTCGGTGCCGTGGCCTATGGCGTTACGACCCTTGTGTCCACACCGGCATCGGCGCAGCCAACGGCCGTCGCGACCGCCTCGCCCGAGCAGGGTCCGGTGGGCAGCACGTTCACCCTGACGTGGTCGGGCGTGTACCTCGACCCGGACTGCGGCGACTACACCGTGCGCATCATGTGGGACGGGAAGCAGGTCGTCGGGAGCGGCCGGCACTCCGGGCGCGGTGCGGGTTCGGGCACCGGCACGGTCCCGGCCGGCGCGTCCGTCGGGGGCCACCGCGTGACGGCGGTGCCGGTGTGCGCGGCCTCCGGGTACCCGACCGACAGCTTCACCGTCATCGCGACCCCGACCACCACCCGCCCGCCGGTCACGACGACCACCACCGCTCCCCCGCCGGTCACCACCACGACCACCGCGCCACCCACCACGACCACGACCCGCCCCACGACGACCACCACCACCGAGACGACGACCACGACCACCGACTCCAGCAGCTCGTCCGCCGCCCCCACGACCACCACCCCGTTCGACGGCGACGGCGCCCTGACGCTGGACAAGGACAACATCCAGCCCGGCGACCCGCTGACCGCCACCGGCACGGGGTGTCAGCCGGGTTCGGAGGTCAAGCTGTCGTCGCTGGGCGAGGACGTCGGCAAGGCGAAGGCGGACAGCTCGGGGACGTTCAGCACGCGGGTGGAGTTCGCGACCATCCAGCCGGGCCGGCACGTGATCCGGGCGGACTGCGGCATCGTGCTGGTCGGCAGCGTGGACGTGGCCCTGACCAGCTCGACCGGCGGCACCACGTCGACCCTGGTGGTGCTGGTCTTCTTCATCCTGATCGGGGCGCTGCTGCTCCGCCGCCAGTTCAGCGCCCTACGCCGCCGCACCTGATCGGGCCCCACCTGATCGGGAGAGAGGGGGCGGGGGGCCGGCGGCGGCGCAGAAGTGCGGTAGTTCGGCCTGGGACGGGTGGTCGGCGGCGGCTCGGGGTGGGCAGCGGAGTCTTCGGCTTTCCGACAGTCGCCGGCTGGTCCCGGCCGACGCTCACCCCGATCCTCGCCCCGGGCGTCCTCGCTCCGGGCCAGGGCCGGCCGAGCGCATGACGGCGGCCCCCGGCGGAGATCCGCCGGGGGCCGCTGTGCCGGTACCTGCTAGGGCTCTTCTCGCTGCTTGCGCAGCTTGGTGAGCGCCTCTTCGAGGATCGCCTCGCCGTCCGCGTCGGAGCGGCGCTCCTTCACGTACGCCAAGTGCGTCTTGTACGGCTCGTTGCGCGGAGGAGCAGGCGGGGCCTGCTCGTCCCGACCCGCCGGCAGACCGCACCGCGGGCAGTCCCAGTTCTCCGGGATCTCCGCCTCGACCGCGAACGACGGACGCGACTCGTGCCCGTTGGCGCACCAGTACGACACCCGGCGCCGGGGCGCGGACTCGCCGCGCTCCGATTCGCCCATCGGGCCTGCGCCGACGCGGGTACCGCGAATCGCGTTACCACCAGCCATCGACCCTCACACCCCCACCACTGTGGTTTCCCTGTAGTCAGTTGACCTTGAGCAGCAGCCCGATGCCGACGATGGCGATCACCCAGATCGCGCCGACGAACAGCGTCAGGCGGTCCAGGTTCTTCTCCACCACGCTCGACCCGGACAGGCTCGACTGCATACCGCCGCCGAACAACGAGGACAGCCCGCCACCGCGACCGCGGTGCAGCAGCACCAGCAGGATGAGCAGCAAGCTCGACACGATCAACAGGATCTGAAGGAACAGGATCATTTCTTCCTCGCTGTCAGGCAGGTGACGCCACAGAGTACCCGGTCAACTGCCGACCGTGGACCACCGCGGTGGTTGGGGATGTTCGAGACTCAGGGTAGTGGGCCGCCGGCGGCCAGGGCGCAGAGCTTGGTGAACTCGTCCGCGTCCAGGCTCGCACCACCCACAAGGGCGCCGTCGACGTCCTTCTGCGCGACCAGTTCGCCGATGTTGCCCGACTTCACCGATCCGCCGTAAAGCACCCGAACGGCCGACGCCACGTCCTCGCCGTGCAGCTCGGCGAGCTTGGCCCGCAGGGCCGCGCACACCTCCTGCGCGTCGGCGGACGAGGCGACCTTGCCGGTGCCGATGGCCCACACCGGCTCGTACGCGATGACGACGTCCTTCACCTGGTCGGCGGACAGGCCCGCCAGGCCCGCCACCAGCTGGTCGGTGCAGTGCTGGACGTGGTTGCCCGCCTCCCGCACGTCCAGCTGCTCGCCCAGGCAGAAGATCGGCGTGACGCCGTGCTTGAGGGCGGCCTTGACCTTGCGGTTGACCAGGGCGTCGTCCTCGTGGTGGTACTCGCGGCGCTCGGAGTGGCCCACGGTGACGTAGGAGCAGCCCAGCTTGGCCAGCATCGGGCCGGACACGTCGCCGGTGTAGGCGCCCGAGTCGTGCGGGGACAGGTCCTGCGCGCCGTACTTGAGCAGCAGCTTGTCGCCGTCGACGAGGGTCTGGATGGACCGGATGTCGACGAACGGCGGCAGCACCGCCACCTCGACCTTCGCGAAGTACTTCTCGGGCAGCGCGAAGGCGATCTTCTGCACCAGGGCGATCGCTTCGAGGTGGTTGAGGTTCATCTTCCAGTTGCCGGCGATGAGCGGCTGACGCTGTGCCATCAGTCCTCCAGAACCGACACGCCGGGGAGTTCCTTGCCCTCGAGGAACTCGAGGGAGGCCCCACCACCGGTGGAGATGTGCGAGAACCCGTCCTCGGGCAGGCCCAGCGCGCGCACGGCCGCGGCCGAGTCGCCGCCGCCGACCACGGTGAACGCCTCGCTCTTCACCAGCGCCTCCGCCACGGCACGGGTGCCGCCGGCGAACGCCTCGAACTCGAACACGCCCATCGGGCCGTTCCAGAACACGGTCTTGGCGTCGGCCAGCTTCGACGCGAACAGCTCGCGCGTCTCCGGGCCGATGTCCAGGCCCTGCCGGTCGGCCGGGATGGCGTCGGTCTTGACGACCTCGAACTCCGCGTCCGGCGCGAAGTCGGTCGCGGCCAGCACGTCCACGGGGAGCACCAGCTCGACGCCGCGCTTCTCGGCCTCGGCGAGGAAGCCGGACACCTGGTCCAGCTGGTCCGCCTGGAGCAGCGAGCCGCCGACCTCGTGGCCCTGGGCCTTGAGGAACGTGTAGGCCATGCCGCCGCCGATGAGCAGCCGGTCGACCTTGGTCAGCAGGTTCGCGATGACGCCGAGCTTGTCGGACACCTTCGCGCCGCCCAGCACGACCACGTACGGCCGCTGGAGGTCCGCTGTTGCCCGATTTCCGGCTCCGCCGGAGGCGAGCTTGTTCAAGACCTCGACCTCGGCCAGCACCAAGCCGCCCGCGTAGTGCGGCAGCTTGCGGGCCACGTCGTAGACCGACGCCTGCTTGCGGTGCACGACGCCGAAGCCGTCGGAGACGAACGCGTCGGCCTTCGCGGCCAGCTCGTCGGCGAGCGCCTCGCGCTCCGCGTCGACCTTGCTGGTCTCGCGCGGGTCGAAGCGGATGTTCTCCAGCAGCGTCACGGTGCCGTCGGCGCCGGCCTCGGTGCCCAGCTCGACGGTCTGGCCGAGCAGCTCGCCCAGCCGCACGGCGACCGGGGCGAGGGAGAACTTCGGGTCCGGCTCGCCCTTGGGGCGGCCCAGGTGCGCGGCGACCAGGACGCGCGCGCCCCCGTCGACGAGCGCCTTCAGGGTGGGCACCGACGCGCGGACGCGGCCGTCGTCGGTGATCTTGTCGCCGTCGAGGGGGACGTTCAGGTCGGCGCGCACCAGGACGCGCCGACCCGACACACCCTCGGCGATCAAGTCGCTGAGAGTCTTCACAGCTCCGCTTTCGGCTGGGGTGGTCAGAGCTTGGAGGCGACCAGGTTGACCAGGTCGGCGAGGCGGTTGGAGTAGCCCCACTCGTTGTCGTACCAGCCGACGACCTTGACCTGGTTGCCGATGACCTTGGTCAGCGGCGCGTCGTAGATGCAGGAGGCCGGGTCGGTGACGATGTCGCTCGACACGATCGGGTCCTCGTTGTAGCGCAGGTAGCCCTTGAGAGCGCCCTCCGCCGCGGCCTTGTAGGCGGCGTTGACCTCGTCGACGGTGGTCTCGCGGCCGACGGTCACGGTGAGGTCGGTGGCCGAGCCGGTGGGGGTCGGCACGCGCAGCGCGTAGCCGTCCAGCTTGCCGTTGAGCTCCGGCAGGACCAGGCCGATCGCCTTCGCGGCACCGGTGCTGGTGGGCACGATGTTCAGCGCGGCGGCCCGGGCGCGGCGCAGGTCCTTGTGCGGCGCGTCCTGGAGGTTCTGGTCCTGGGTGTAGGCGTGGATCGTGGTCATCAGGCCGCGCTCGATGGTGAACGCGTCGTGCAGCACCTTGGCCAGCGGGGCCAGGCAGTTGGTGGTGCAGGAGGCGTTCGAGATGACCGTCTGCGAGCCGTCGTACTGGTCGTCGTTCGCGCCCAGCACCACGGTCAGGTCCTCGCCCTTGGCGGGGGCCGAGATGATGACCTTCTTGGCGCCACCCTCGTCGACGTGCTTGCGCGCGGCGGCGGCGTCGGTGAAGAAGCCGGTCGACTCGACCACGACGTCCACGCCGAGGTCCTTCCAGGGCAGCTTGCCCGGGTCGCGCTCGGCCAGCGCCTTGATGGTCTTGCCGTCGACCTCGATGCCCTCGTCGTTCACCTTCACGTCGTACGGGAGCCGGCCGAGGATGCTGTCGTACTTGAGCAGGTGCGCCATCGTGTTGACGTCACCGAGGTCGTTGAAGGCGACGATCTCGATGTCGTGCCCGCTGGCCTGAACGGCGCGCCAGAAGTTGCGACCGATGCGGCCGAACCCGTTGACACCTACGCGAACCGTCACGGTGAGTCTCCTCGATACTCGACTGGCGATGTGCCAGTGGGCGTGCGGATTGACTGTTACGAGCAGCCGCGAGCCAGCCTAGCCTCCGCACTGCGTCCCTGGTCACGTGGACCACCAGGATCTCTTTATCGAGCAAGAAAATCCAGTGCTACGGTTCAGTAACCGCGACCGTGCGTGACATTTCGCGCAATCGTCTTGCGCAACGACGGCACCCGGCTGTCACCGAGCCGGCCGCACCCGGTGACAACCGCGTGAACACCCGACCCGACGACCTCACCCGACAGTCGCAACCCGCGCCGCACTCCGCAAGTCGGTGCCGGGAACGGCGCGCTGGGTACCCGGTCGACCCCAGGCAGCGACCGCGACGGGAGTGGGACCGTGACGAGTTACGCGCACCGGGTGACGGTGGACCTGCCCGCCGACGACCTCTTCGGCTTCCTGTCCCAGCCCGAAACCCTGCCGCGCTACTTCCCGGCCTTGACCGAGGTCGAGCCGGCAGTCCGGGCGAGGACGACTACCACGGGGAACTGACCGTGTCCGACGAGGGCGCGGGGCGTAGCGAGGTCGCCGTCACCCTGCACACCGAGCGCGCCGGTGGGCCGGAGGTGCAGCGCGGGCTGGAGGAGGCGGTGGCCGTGCTGACCCAGCGGGCGACCGCGGAGACCCAGACCGAGGCCGCCGAAAAGGGCGACGACTGGTTCTGAGACTGCCGTCGCGCGATCCCGGCGCACGGCGTGCGCACACAGCACTGTTACGTTCGCCGCGCTCGTGGGCCGCACACGAACGGGTAGTCGCGCCGCTATAGCGCCAGAGTCGCGCTAAATTAGCGCTATGGCGACGATCCAGGTGCGAGACGTTCCCGACGAGGTGGCCGACACCTTCCGCCGACGCGCGGCGGTGGCCGGCCAGTCGTTGCAGGTCTACATGAGGGAGCTTCTCATCAAAACCGCAATCCGCCCCGACAAGGCCGAACTCATGGCCCTTGTCGAACGAACCTTGGCCAACGAGCCCGGACCGGGGCTCGACGGGGAGACCATCCGGTCGTTGCTCGAGGAGGTCAGGGGTGGCGAGTGACTACGTGGTGGACGCCGGCGCCGCGCTGGAGGCGCTGACCGGCGAGACCTCCGCGGGCATGGTGCTGCGCACCCGGATCACCGAGTCGATCTGCCACGCACCGCACCTCATCGACGCCGAAGTCGGTGACGTGCTCCGGCGTGCGGTCATCCACGGTGTCGTCACCGAGAAAGCCGCGCGAACGAACCTGAGCGTGTTGAGCGGCCTGATCGACCACCGGTACCCGCACGCCGGTGTGGTCGCCGCGAGGGCCTGGGAACTGCGTGACACGGTCAGGTTCTACGACGCCCTCTACGTCGCCCTGGCGACCATGCTCGGCGTCCCGCTGCTGACCACCGACGTCAAGCTGAGCAAGGCGCCCGGACTGCCCTGCTCGGTGGAGTTGGTCGGCTGACCCGCACGGGGTCGGCGGTCAGACTTCGGCTTCCAGCATTTCGGCCGTGACCGCCGACTCCGTGTCCGGCATCCCGAGTTCCCGTGCCCGCTTGTCGGCCATCGCCAGCAGCCGCCGGATCCGGCCGGCGACCGCGTCCTTGGTCATCTGCGGGTCGGACAGCTGGCCCAGTTCCTCCAGGGACGCCTGCCGGTGGGCCAAGCGCAGAGCGCCCGCCGCCGCCAAGTGGTCCGGAGCCTCGGGGCCGAGGATCTCCAGGGCCCGCTGCACCCGGGCCGCCGCCGCGACCGCCGCGCGGGCCGAGCGGCGGAGGTTGGCGTCGTCGAAGTTGGCCAGGCGGTTGGCCGTGGCGCGGACCTCGCGGCGCATGCGGCGTTCCTCCCACGCCAGCACGCTGTCGTGCGCGCCCAGGCGGGTCAGCATCGCGCCGATCGCGTCGCCGTCCCGGATCACCACCCGTTCCGCGCCGCGGACCTCGCGGGACTTCGAGCCGATGCCCATCCGCCGCGCCGCGCCGACCAGGGCCAGCGCCGCCTCCGGGCCGGGGCAGGTGACCTCCATCGACGACGAGCGGCCGGGCTCGGTCAGCGAGCCGTGCGCCAGGAACGCGCCGCGCCACGCCGCCTCCGCGTCGCACACCCCGCCGGACACCACGGGCGCGGGCAGGCCCCGGACCGGACGGCCGCGCGGGTCCAGCAGGCCGGTCTGGCGGGCCAGGCCCTCGCCGTCCTTGACCACCCGCACCACGAACCGCGTGCCCTTGCGCAGGCCGCTGGAGGTGATGGTGAAGACGTCGGACTGGTGGCCGAACAGGTCGTGGATCTCGCGCCGCAGCCGCCGCGCGGTCGAGCCGAGGTCCAGCTCGGCCTCCACCACGACCCGGCCGCCGACGATGTGCAGGCCGCCCGCGAACCGCAGCAGCGAGGCCACCTCCGCCCGCCGGCAGCAGGTCTTGGAGACGGCCAGCCTGCTCAGCTCGTCCTTGACCGCAGACGTCATCGCCACGGCTCATCGCCTCCCCTGGTCTCGCGTTGTTCCACCAGCGTTGTACTCGACGCCTCCTCGGGCCCCGCAGGCAGGCCGTCCAACGCCCGACGAATGCTCAACGCGAGAGCGGCCGGGTCGTGACGGTCGGGTGAACCCGCCAGGGCGATCGGCGACAGGTGCGCCGCGGCCCCGAGAGCTGCGGCGGCGCGCCGCAGGCGGTCCGGCACGGGCACCGCGTCGGCGTCCGCGATGACGGCGTCGACGCGCAGGTTCGGGGCGTGCGCGCACAGCACGTCCAGGTGCAGCTCCGGGGAGAACCCGGCGGTTTCCCCCGGTTGGGGGACGAGGTTGAGCACGACGACCTTCTTCGCCGACGTCCGCGTCAGCGCTTCGTGCAGGGACGGCACCAGCAGGTGCGGGAGCACGCTGGTGAACCACGAGCCCGGCCCGAGCAGCACCACGTCCGCGTCCAGCACGGCCCGCACCGCCTCCGGGCACCCCACCGGGGGCTCCCCCGGGCCGCCCGGTCCGTGCAGGCGGATGCGCTGCACCCGACCGGGGGTGGTGGCCACCGCGACCTGGCCGCGGATGCGCCGCACCACGTCGAGGTCCTCGTCCAGCCCGGTGACGTCCGCTTCGATCTCCAGCGGCTCGGTGCACATGGGCAGCACGCGCCCCCGCACCCCGAGCAGCTTGCCCGCCTCGGCCAACACCGCCACCGGATCGCCCAGCTGCTCCAGCAGGCCCGCCAGGACCAGGTTGCCGATCGCGTGCCCGGCCAACGCGCCCGTGCCGCCGAAGCGGTGCTGGAACAGGTCCGCCCACAAGGCGCCCGAACCCTCGGTGTCGGCCAGCGCGACCATCGCCTTGCGCAGGTCACCCGGCGGGAGCAGACCCAGTTCGCGGCGCAGGCGACCGGACGAGCCGCCGTCGTCGGCGACCGTCACCACCGCGGTCACGTCGTCGGTGACCCGCCGCAGGGCGGTGAGCGTGACGTGCAAGCCACGCCCACCGCCTAGTGCCACTGCCTTCAAGCTCACTCGCGTCCCAGGTCCCGGTGCACGACCTTCACGGCCATGCCGTCCTCGGCGGCCAGCCGCGACGCCAGCTCCTCGGAGATGGCGACGCTGCGGTGCTTGCCGCCCGTGCAGCCCACGGCCAGCGTGAGGTACCGCTTGCCCTCGCGCCGGTAGCCGGCGCCGATCAGCCGCAGCAGCTCGTGGTAGCGGTCGAGGAACTCGTCCGCGCCCTCCTGCGTGAGCACGTAGTTGCGCACGTCCCCGTCCAGGCCGGTCTGCTCGCGCAGCTCGGGGATCCAGAACGGGTTGGGCAGGAACCGCACGTCCATCACCAGGTCGGCGTCCATCGGCAGGCCGTACTTGTAGCCGAAGGACAGCACGGTGACCCGGGTCCGGGTGGCCGACTCGCTGCCGAAGGTGTCCTCGATCTTGGCGCGCAGCTGGTGCACCGACAGCGCGGAGGTGTCCAGCACCAGGTCCGCTTCCTCGCGCAGCGGCGTGAGCAGGACCCGCTCGGCCTCGATGCCGTCCTGCAACCGCCCGTCCGCCTGGAGCGGGTGGCCGCGGCGCACCGACTCGAAGCGGCGGATCAGCACGTCGTCGGTGGCCTCCAGGAACAGCACCTTCGGCTTGTAGCCGCGGGCGTCCAGGTCCTTGATGACCGCCGCCAGGTCGTCGGTGAACGCCCTGCTGCGCACGTCCATGACCACCGCGACCCTGGTGATGGCCCCCCGCGCCTGCGCGCCCAGCTCCACCATCGTCGCGATCAGCTCGGGCGGCAGGTTGTCCACCACGAACCAGCCCAGGTCCTCCAGGCACTTCGCGGCGGTGGACCGGCCCGCTCCCGACAGGCCCGTCACCACCGCGACCTCGATGCCGGACTTCTCGCCGGCCTGTGCGCTCACGATTGCTCCCCTTCGGTACCGGCCGCGCTCAACGTCGCGTGCACGGCCTCGGCGGTGCGCCTGCCCACACCAGGCACCCCGCTGATCTCCTCGATGCTCGCCTCACGGAGTTTCTTCAGTGAGCCGAAGTGCTTGAGCAGTGCCGCTTTCCGCGTCTGCCCCAGACCCGGCACGTCGTCCAGTGCCGAGGTCGTCATGCGCTTGGACCGCTTCTGGCGGTGGTAGGCGATCGCGAACCGGTGCGCCTCGTCGCGGACCCGTTGCAACAGGTAGAGGGCCTCGCTGGTGCGGGGCAGGATCACCGGGTCGGGCTCGCCGGGGACCCACACCTCCTCCAGCCGCTTGGCCAGGCCGACCACGGCCACGTCCGTGATGCCCAGCTCGGCCAGCACGTCACTGGCGGCCTGGGCCTGCGGCGCGCCGCCGTCGACCACGAGCAGGTTGGGCGCGTAGGCGAACTTGCGCGGCTTGCCGGTGTCGGGGTCGATGCCCGGCAGCGGGCCGTCCTTGGTCTCCTTGGTCTCCCTGAGGTAGGCCTGGAACCGGCGGCGCACCACCTCGGCGATGGAGGCCACGTCGCCCTGGTCGGCCCCCTCGCGGACGGCGAAGCGCCGGTACTCGGACTTGCGCGCCAGGCCGTCCTCGAAGACCACCAGCGACGCCACCACGTCCGTGCCCTGGACGTGGCTGATGTCGGTGCACTCGATGCGCAGCGGGGCGGTGTCCAGGCCGAGGGCCTCCTGGAGCTCCTGGAGGGCCGCCGACCGGGCCGTCAGGTCGCCCGCGCGCTTGAGCTTGTGCTGCTGGAAGGCCTCCTTGGCGTTGCGCTCGACGGTCTCCATCAGCGCCCGCTTGTCCCCGCGCTGCGGCACGCGCAGCGCCACCCGCGCGCCGCGCAGGTCGGTCAGCCAGCGTTCGACCGCGGCGGCGTCGTCGGGCAGCTCCGGCACCAGCACCTCGCGCGGCACGGGCGCCGACTCGATGCCGCTGGCCCGCGCGGACTCGACCTGCTCGCCGTAGAACTGGGTGACGAACTGGTCCACCAGGTCGGCGACGGAGGTCTCGTCCACCTTGTCCACGACCCACCCGCGCTGACCGCGCACCCGCCCGCCGCGCACGTGGAAGACCTGGACGGAGACCTCCAGGTCGTCCTGGGCGAAGGCGACGACGTCGGCGTCCGTGCCGTCCCCGAGCACGACGGCTTGTTTCTCCAGGGCGCGCTTGAGGGCGGAGAGGTCGTCGCGCAGGCGGGCGGCCTTCTCGAACTCCAACTCCTCGGCGGCGGCGGTCATCTCCCGGTCGAGCTTGCGGACCATCGCGTCGGTCTTGCCCGCGAGGAAGTCGCAGAAGTCCTCGACGATGTCCCGGTGCTCGTCTTGGGTGACCTTGCCGACGCAGGGCGCGGAGCACTTGTCGATGTAGCCGAGCAGGCAGGGCCGGCCGATCTGGTTGTGCCGCTTGAACACGCCGGCCGAGCAGGTGCGGGCGGGGAAGACGCGCAGGAGCAGGTCGAGGGTCTCGCGGATGGCCCAGGCGTGGGCGTAGGGGCCGAAGTAGCGGACGCCCTTGCGGCGCGGGCCGCGGTAGACGTGGAGGCGGGGGAAGTCCTCGTTCAGCGTCACGGCCAGGACGGGGTAGCTCTTGTCGTCCCGGTAGCGGACGTTGAAGCGGGGGTCGAACTCCTTGATCCAGTTGTACTCGAGCTGGAGCGCCTCGACCTCGGTGCCCACGACCGTCCACTCGACCCCGGCGGCGGTGGTCACCATCTGCCGGGTGCGCGGGTGCAACCCGGCGACATCGGCGAAGTACGAGTTCAACCGCGACCGCAGGCTCTTGGCCTTGCCGACGTAGATGACGCGCCGGTCGGCGTCGCGGAACTTGTACACGCCGGGGGCGTCGGGGATGGAGCCTGTCGCGGGGCGATAGGTCGACGGATCGGCCACCCGACAAGCCTACGTGCGCCCCCCGACACTCAAACGCGCGCCCGACCCCTGTCCAGGGCCGGGCGCGAGCGATCCACATCACTGATCGGTCAGGCGAGTACGACCTGGTCGCCCTGGACCTTCACGGCGACCGTCTTCAAGCCGCTGGTCGCCGGACCCTTCTTCACGGCGCCGTCGGACGCGCTGAACTGGCTGCCGTGGTTCGGGCAGGTGATGGTGCCGCCGGACGGGGCGCCGACCGGGGTGCCGGCGTGGGGGCAGGTCGCGTCGAAGGCCTTCACGGTCGAGCCCGATCGGGTGATGACCAGGTTCTTGCCGCCGGCCTCGACGACCACGCCGCCGCCGTCGGGCACCTCGGACAGCGACACGATGCCCTCGGTCGCCGACCCGCCCGTGGTGGGTGCGGCGCCGCCGGTGGTCGGGGTGGAGCCGCCGTTCGTGGAACCCGTGGAGCCCGTGGAGCCCGAAGTGCCGGGGGTGCTCGCGGTGCCGCAGGCGGCCAGGCCGCCCGGGACCGCCAGTGCCACCAGGACTCCGCACAGCATCGAACGGCGGGACAGGCCGGGGTGCTCGGTGGGGGTCAAAACCGGTCCTCCGTGGTGGTGGGTCGTCGTCGTTCGGTCTCTACCGCAATACGACACCACGGGGCGCGGGGTTCAACGCTGTCGAGACGCTGTCGAGACGCTGTCAAGCCAGGAGCACGTCCTGGCCCGCCACCCGGACGGGCACCTCCGCCAAGCCCTTCTCCGCGGGCCCCGAGAGGACCGCCCCGGAAGACGGGTCGAAGGTCGAGCGGTGGGTGGGGCAGGTGATGGTGCCGGCGGTGGGTGGGTTGACGACGGTGCCCTGGTGCGGGCACGCCGGGTTGAAGGCGCGGACCGACGTGCCCGAGCGCACCAGCAGCAGCTGCCCGTCCGAGGCGACCGGCACCAACGCGCCCGAGCCGTCGGGCACGTCCGCGAGCCCGGCGATCCGGTCCCCCGCACGGGCGGACCCGACGCCGGGCTTGCGGGTCGAGCCGGTCGACGACGCACAACCGGTCAGGGCGAGCAGACCGCACAGCAGCAGCGTCCTACGTTCCACTCGCCCATCTTCACAAACGCGGCGCTACCGGTCCGACGCGGTCGCCGTGCGGGCCAGTGCGAGGACCGCGGTGAACGGCGGGAACCAGTGCCGGGAGTGCGACGGCGGGTTCGCCCACCGCAGTGAGCCGTAGCGGGTCATCGTCGGCGGCAGGGCGATGCGCTGCGGCGAGCGGACGAACTGGACCTCGGGCGGCGCCTTGAGGTGCGTGGGCAGCAAGGCGACGAGCTCGGCGAGGAACACCCAGTGCTCCCGCGGTCCGGGTATGACGGTGACGGGCCCGGCCAGCATCCGGGCCTTCAGGTCGGCCAGCACGCGCGAGCCGATCCGCGCGGGCATGGCCAGTGCCGTCGTGGCGGGGCCCAACGGCAGGAAAACGCCCTGTTCGGTGACGGACACCTTCCAGCCCAGCAGCCGGTAGCCCGCGATGGCCTCGCCGAGCGCCTGCTGGTGCGCACGGTCACGGGGCGGCCCGAGACGCGGTGTGGTGTCAGCATTGGTTGAGGCGGTGATGCTCATCGTGGAGGTCCCTCCCCGGTCGGGTGGAGCGGGCGGTGACCCGCCGGCCGGGGTTCTCCCGGACGCGGGGCACGTCCCGAAGGGTGGGCGCATATACCGCCGGCCACCACACCCCTTCCGGGTCGGGCCCATGCACCGGACGCATCAAGTGGATGCACCACCCGGCCCCACCTGGGCCACGCGGGTGGCCCCACCCCCTCTTATGCATGAAATGAATGGACTCCCGATCACATGCCGATAGACTGTCGAGCACGCTCAGTGACGGGAGCGAGAGCCGATGGAACCGAAAGCTCGAAGAGCATCCAGTACCAGGCGCGCTTGCCCGTTGTGCGGAGCGGTGATCGCCGCCGACAACACAGACCGGCTCTGCCACCGGTGTCGGCGCAACTCGCGCACCGAGCTCTACGGCCCGCCCGAGGTCCCGGCCGACTTCTGGGACCACGAGGTGATGGTCGCCGCCTTCACCGACCGGGACATGGGAGCGGTCCTCGCCGCTTACCGCCGCCACCCGCACCACGTCAGCCGCGTCACCCAGGACCGCATGGCGTCGTGGCTGGGCATCAGCCAGGCCCAGTTGTCGCGGTACGAGACCGGCGACAACCCGATCGACCGGATCGAGAAGCTGCGCCAGTTCGCGCGGGCGCTGCGCATCCCCGGTGACCGGCTGTGGTTCGACCGCGTCGGTATCCCAAGCCAGGCGGGCCCCGCCGACCACGGCGCCCCGCCCGATGTGCTCGCCGCGGCGTGGGACGCGTCGAGCATTGCCAGATCGGTCGAGGAGACGGCGAGGAGCGACTTGGCGATCAGCAGACGAGCGGCGCTCACCGGAGCAGCCGCGGTGGCGATGGGTCCCGCCCTGGTCGAACCGCTTCAGCGGTGGCTGAACCCACTCCAGCCCCTGACCCGGTGGTCGTCCAGCGCGGCCATCAGCGAGGAGGAGCTGGCCGCGTTGCAGCGCGTCGCGGACGGGCTGCGCGGGTGGGGCGGACGAGGCGGGTACGGGCTGGCGCGCAAGGCGGTGCTCGGGCAGTTGGAGGAACTGGCCGAGCGGCTGTCGCGCGCGCCGGCGGGCCCCACGACGGAACGCGCGTTCTTCATCGGCGCGGAACTGTCGAAGGTGGCGGCGAGCATGTCGTGGGACGCCGGGATGCACGACGCCGCGCAGCGGTACTACGTGCTCGGCATCCGGATGGCGAAGGCGGGCCGCAACGACCCGTTCGCCGCGCTGTGCCTGGCGGCGATGGCGCGGCAGATGTTCGACCTCGGGCGGCCCGAGGACGGGCTGGAACTGGTGCAGTTGGGCCAGTACGGGACGCGGCGCAGCGCGACGCCGACTTTAGAAGCGCTGCTGCGCACGCGGGAGGCGTGGGCGTACGCGCAGATGGGACGGGTGCGGGAGTTCCACCGGGCGGTGGGGCAGGCGCAGGACAGCTTCGCGCAGCGCAGGCCGGGCGCGGAGCCGTGGTGGCTGGACAGCTTCGACGAGGCGGAGCTGGAGGGCGTGATCGGGGCCAGGATGCGCGACCTGGCAGGCCACGACCCGCGCCAGGCGCCCCAGGCGGAACAGCACATCCGCCGCGCCCTGACCCTGCGCGACCCGTCCCGGGTGCGCAACCGGGCGTTCGACGTCATCGGGCTGGCCCGGACGCGGATGGTCGCGGACGAGCCGGAGGAGGCGTGCGCCTTGATCAACCAGGTGCTGCCGACGGCGGCGGGCTTGGCCTCCGGCCGGGTCGTGCGCAAGCTGCACGACTTCGCGAAGGAAGCCGAACGCCACCGCGACCTGCCGGCGGTGCGCGAGACGCGTGAGGCGATTCGCGGGGTGCGGACGGCCTGATGCGCGTGGGGATCACCGGGCACAGCAACCTCGTGCCCGAATGCGTCGACGCCGTGCGGACGGCGATCCGGGCGGCGCTGGACGCCGAGGCGGCGGGCGGGTCATCCCTGGTGGGGGTGACCTGCCTGGCGCCGGGCGCGGACCAGCTGTTCGCCCGGGTGGTGCTGGAGCTGGGCGGACGGGTCGAGGTCGTCCTGCCCGCGGTGGACTACCGGGACAAGCTCAAACCGGAGAAGCGGGCGGAGTACGACGAGCTGCTGGCGCAGGCACATGTGGTCAGCGTGCTGCCCAACGAGCTGTCGGGGCGGCACGCGTACGTCATGGCCAACGAGCGGATGCTGGCCTCGGTGGAGTTGCTGATCGCGGTGTGGGACGGCAACCCGCCGGACGGCCGGGGCGGGACGGCGGACGTCGTGGAGACGGCTCGCGCTTCGGGCGTTCCGGTGGTGGTGGTCTGGCCGGAGGGTGCCCGCAGGAAGTCGTGACCCCGTAGTCGAGGACGGGAGTTGTCCTCGATCGGTGCCAGACTAGGCGGCATGTTGGAGACCTCGGCTCGGCTGCTCAAGCTGTTGTCCCTGCTCCAGGTGCGGCGGGACTGGACCGGGGCGGATCTCGCCGGGCGGCTCGGGGTGGACGTGCGGACGGTGCGGCGGGATGTCGACAAGCTGCGGAGCTTGGGGTATCCCGTCAACTCCGTGCCGGGGGTGTCCGGCGGCTACCAGTTGGGGGCCGGGGCCGAGTTGCCGCCGTTGTTGCTCGACGACGACGAGGCCGTCGCCGTGGCGGTCGGGTTGCGGACCGCGGCCAACGGGACCGTCACCGGGATCGAGGAGACCTCGGTCCGGGCGTTGGCGAAGCTGGAACAGGTGCTGCCCTCCCGACTGCGGCGGCGAGTCAACGCCTTGCAGGAGCACACCATCGCGCTCACCCCGACCGTGGCGACCGTCGACTCGGAGACGTTGACGACCATCGCCGGCGCGTGCCGCGACCACCAGCGGTTGCGGTTCCCCTACGCCGGGCGGGAGGGGGACAGCAAGCGGCACGTCGAGCCGTTGGGGTTGGCGCACACCGGGCGGCGGTGGTACCTGGTCGCCTGGGACGTGGACCGCCAGGACTGGCGGACGTTCCGGGTGGACCGGATCCCCGAGGTTCCGTCGCTCGGGGCTCGGTTCGTGCCGCGCGACCCGCCCGACGCGGACTTGGCGTCTTATGTGTCCCGTCAGCTCACGGTCGCGCCTTACACGTACCAAGCCGAGCTGATCATGCACGCGCCGATCGAGGAGGTAGAGCGGCGGACGTCGAAGACCTCGGTCCACCTGGAGGCGTTGGACGACAACCGCACGTTGCTGAGGGCCGGGTCGCCCAGCCTGGCCGATCTGGGGCTGTGGATCGGGTTGATCGGGGTGGACTTCGACGTGGTGTCGCCGCCCGAACTCGCCGAGCACCTGCGGGTGCTCGGCGAGCGGTTCCTGAACGCGGCTAGCTCCGCTGGCAGGCC
This sequence comes from Saccharothrix sp. CCNWYY140, assembly GCF_037401995.1. Taxonomy (NCBI): domain Bacteria; kingdom Bacillati; phylum Actinomycetota; class Actinomycetes; order Pseudonocardiales; family Pseudonocardiaceae; genus Saccharothrix; species Saccharothrix sp. CCNWYY140. The sequence goes on along the minus strand of NZ_JBBEGC010000035.1, from coordinate 38,804 downwards.
AGGCGGTACGCCGCCGCCCCGATGAGTTCCAGGGACACCTGGAGCCGCTCCGGGCTGACGTTGAGCTCGATGGTGTCCTCGGGCGTGTGGTAGAGCGGTTCCAGCTGGTGGGGGCCGCCCTCGCCGCGCCAGGAGAAGTTGGCGGCGGCGATCTTGCGCTCGTGGAAGGGCACGTGGTCGCTGCTGCCGCGCGCGACGGGGCCGTGGACCTGGGAGCCGTAGCCGAGGCGGGCGGCGGCTGCGGCGACCTCGCGGGTGGTGGCGTTGTCGCCGCCGTCGACCGACAGCAGCCAGTACGCGGTGGCCGGGCCGTGGCTGGTGGCGACCATGTCGTTCTGGAAGACGCCCGAGATGCGGGCCGCGTCGGCGTCGGTCAGCTGGCTGACGTAGTAGCGGGAGCCCAGCAGCCCCTGCTCCTCCGAACCCCAGAGGGCGAACCGCAGGGCCTTGTGGGTCGGGAGGTGGCGGAGGACTCGGGCCAGTTCGAGGGCCAGGACGGTGCCGCTGCCGTCGTCGTTCGCGCCCGGCGAGCCGGGGACGCTGTCGTAGTGGGCGGTCACCATCACCACGTCGTCGCCGCCGAAGGTGCCGGGGCGTTCGGCCAGGACGTTGTACGAGGTCAGGTTCGGGTGGTGGGTGGTGGCCACGGTGACGGTCGCGGGCTTGGCGGCACGCAGGCGTTCGACGTGGACCTGGGCGATCCCGAGCACGGGCACGCCGACGTTCGCCGTCAGGGTGGGCGAGAACGCGCTGGTCTTGCCGGCGGGCGGGGTGGAGACGCGGCCGACGAGGATCGCCTTCGCGCCCCGGGCGGCGGCGTCGAGGACGGCGGTGGAGCCGGCGGGGACGTTGACCAGCAGGACGACCTGGCCGGTGAGGTCGGCGGGCAGGGCGGCGCCGGTGTCCAGGTCGAGCAGCGGGCCGGTGGCGGAGGTGTTCAGGGCGCCGAAGCGGGACGCGCCGGCGTTCCACACCGCGCCGTCGGGCAGGGTCAGCGTGGACAGGTACTTGTCGGGCACGGTGAACGGCTGGAGGTCCACGTCGTAGCGCAGCTTGCGCAGGACGTCGGCGATGTAGTCGCGGGCGCGGTGCTCGGACTCGGTGCCGCCGATGCGCTGGCCGATGCCGTCGCTGAGCACCTTGAGGTGTTCCATCGCGCGGCGGGCGCGCACCCGGGCCACGACGGGGAAGTCGCCCAGGTCCAGCTCCGGCGACGCGGACGCGCCAGGCCGCTGGGCGTTGGCGGCGGGGTTGAGCCCCAGGGTGACGGCTCCCGCCGCCGCAACGGCACCCGCCAGCACAGACCGTCTACGCATTCCAGGCCCCCTCGGTTCGGGTTGATCACCTGAACCTAGGCAGGGCTTGGACGAGCCGGAAGAGTGCCGATGGCGGACAGGCCGCCGCCATCGGCACCACGACGATCAGACGGTCTCGACCCGGACCCGGTCGCGCACCGCGTCGAACTCGACCACGCGGACCCGGACGGATTCGCCGACCTCCGCCGTCACGTCACCGACCAGCAGACCGGGCACGCCACCGACGGACACCAGAGCGCCGAAGGGCACGTGCCGGGTGATCTCGCCGGTCACCACTGCACCTTTGTGCATTCGCTTCACCTCCTCTCCCACCCGTGGCGGGAGGAGGCGGCGCGCGGCTCAAGCCGTGACCGGGCAACCGATCCGTGCGCGGCCCGTGCGGGCCAACCCGGCAGTCATGGCGCCGATGCTAGCCCGGCGGGGCACCGCGTGACCCGCGTTCCGCTCGATTGCGCCCGGTTCCGCGCGGAGCAACCCTCGGCGGTTCCGGCGCAGCACAGCGGACGGCAGTTCGGGCGGCGGGCGGGCGGGCAGGCGGGCGGCAGGCAGGCGGGCGGCGGGCGGCAGGCAGGCAGCAGGCAGGCAGGCGGAAGGCAGGCAGGCGGAAGGCAGGCAGGCGGAAGGCAGGCAGGCAGGCGGAAGGCAGGCAGGCGGAAGGCGGGCGGCGGGCAGGCAGGCGGCAGGCGGCGGGCGCGCAGGCGGGCAGCGGGCAGGCGGCGCCTGCCCGTGGCCGTGGGTGGTGGCGGGCCGCCCTTGTCGCAGGTTGGTGTGGTTGCCGGCGGTGCGGTGGTCGGCTGGGCGTGGCCTCCGGCCCCCGGCTCCAGGGTCTCACAGGGGTACGACAATCCCGCTGGAAGCGCCCCGGGGCTCATTCTCCCAGCGGGGACCGACAAGCGTAGGCGTCAGCCGGTCGCGGGTCAGCCGGTCGCGGTCTTGTGCAGTTCGCGCAGTGCCCGCACGGCGGCCACCGCGTGGTCGCGGTCCACCGCCTGGACGGCCATGATCGACACGTACTCGTCGTCCGGCAGTTCCAGCCGTGCCCAGGACGCCCCGTCCGGGAACGACACGTGCAGCACCTCGGACCACTCGAACCGGTGGGCGGTCACGACGTTGCGGACCTCGACCCCGGACTCGTCGGCACGCACGCGCGGGCGGGTCAGCAGCAGCACCCCGCACGCCAGCAGCACGCCCAGGATGATCATCGCCACCTGGTCGGAGGTGCGGAAGATGACGCCGGTCGGGGTGTCGCCGAGCAGCAGGCCGACGATGGTGAACACCACGACCAGGAACACCGCGCTGACGACGGCGACCGTGCGGATCTTGCGGGGGCGGAACTCGACGGCGGACATCGTGCTCACCGGTCCGCCCTCAGGTCGCGCAGCACCAGGGCCGTGTCCAGCGCGGCCACAACCGCCTCGAAGCCCTTGTCCTCCACCGAGTCCTCGAACCCGGCGCGGGCCAGGGCCTGCTCTTCGGTGTCGCAGGTCAGCACGCCGTTGCCGACCGGGGTGGAGGTGTCCAGGGCGATGCGGGTGAGGCCGGCGGTGACCGAGTCGCACACGTACTCGAAGTGCGGCGTGCCGCCCCGGATGACCACGCCCAGCGCCACGACGGCGTCGTGCGTGCGGGCCAGTTCCTGCACGACCACGGGCAGCTCGATGGCGCCGGCGACCCGCGCGACGGTCGGGGACGCGACCCCGGCCTGCGAGGCCGCTTCCAGCGCGCGGGCCACCAGCTGCGAGGTGATCTTCTCGTGCCACTTGGTGGCCACCACGGCCAGCGTCACGCCCGCCGCGTCCGGGACCGCCGCCTCCGGCCTGCCCTCGCCGCTCATTCCGCACCCTCCGTCGTGCTCACGATCGCGCCACCCTGGCTCAACGCCTCGTACTGCTCCAGCTGGTGCAGCTCGTGCCCCATCCGGTCCCGCTTGGTCCGCAGGTAGTGCAGGTTCTCCGGGTTCGGCGAGATGGGCAGCGGCACGCGGTCGATCACCCGCAGGCCGTAGCCCTCCAGACCGACCCGCTTGGCCGGGTTGTTGGTCAGCAGGCGCATGGACTTGATGCCCAGCTCGCACAGGATCTGCGCGCCGGTGCCGTAGTCGCGGGCGTCCGCGGGCACGCCCAGCGCCAGGTTCGCGTCCACGGTGTCCGCGCCCAGGTCCTGCAACTGGTAGGCCTGCAACTTGTGCATCAGGCCGATGCCCCGGCCCTCGTGCCCGCGCATGTAGAGCACGACACCGCGGCCCTGCGCGGCCACCGCCTCCAGCGCCGCGTCCAGCTGGGGGCCGCAGTCGCAGCGCAGCGAGCCGAACACGTCACCGGTCAGGCACTCGGAGTGCACGCGGACCAGCACGTCCTCGCCGTCGCCGATCTCGCCGAACACCATCGCCACGTGCTCGATGCCGTCGAGCTTGGAGTCGTAGCCCACGGCGGTGAACACGCCGTGCGCGGTGGGCAGGCGGGCTTCCGCGACCCGCACGACCTGGGTCTCCACCCGCCGCCGGTAGGCGATGAGGTCGGCGATCGTGATCAGCGCGAGGTCGTGGTCGGCGGCGAAGACCTCCAGCTCGTCGCGCCGCGCCATGTCGCCCTCGTCCTTCTGCGACACGATCTCGCACAGCACGCCCGCCGGGGCCAGGCCCGCGAGCCGCGAAAGGTCCACGGCGGCCTCGGTGTGGCCGGGGCGGCGCAGGACACCGCCGTCGCGGGCGCGCAGCGGCACGACGTGGCCGGGGCGGTTGAAGTCCTTGGCGTCGGAGGTCGGGTCGGCCAGCAGCCGGATGGTGCGGGCGCGGTCGGCGGCGGAGATGCCGGTGGACACGCCCTCGCGGGCGTCCACGGTGACCGTGTACGCGGTGCCGCGCTGGTCCTGGTTGGTGTGGTACATCGGCGGCAGGTCGAGCCGGTCGCAGTCGGACTCGGTCAGCGACACGCACACGTACCCCGAGGTGTAGCGGACCATGAAGGCCAGCAGCTCCGGCGTCGCCTTCTCGGCGGCGAAGATCAGGTCGCCCTCGTTCTCGCGGTCCTCGTCGTCCACGACGATGACCGGCCGGCCGTCGGCGATGTCCCTGACGGCCCGCTCGATGTCGGAGAAGTCCTTCACCGCGCCTCCTCCGCTCCAGTGTCCCGCAGGTGCGGCGTCGCGAGCCGCTCGACGTACTTGGCCAGGACGTCGACCTCCAGGTTGACCAGGTCGCCGGGCGCGCGCCGGCCCAGCGTGGTCAGCTCCAGCGTGGTCGGGATGAGGCTGACGGAGAACTGGTCCTCGCCGACCGACACGACGGTCAGGGACACGCCGTCCACGGTGATCGAGCCCTTCTCCACCACGTACCGGGCCAGGCCGGGCGGCAGTCCGATGTGGACGACCTCCCAGTGCTCGGCCTTCTCGCGCGCCAGGACCGTGCCCGTCCCGTCGACGTGGCCCTGCACGATGTGCCCGCCGATGCGCTGCCCGAGGGCGGCGGCGCGCTCCAGGTTGACCCGGTCGCCCTCGGTGACCTTGGCCAGGCTGCTGCGGCGCAGCGTCTCGCGCATGACGTCGGCGGTGAACGCGCCGTCCACGACGTCGACCACGGTGAGGCAGACGCCGTTCACCGCGATCGAGTCGCCGTGCTTGGCGTCGCTGGTCACCACCGGACCCTTGATGGTGACGCGCGCCGCGTCCGGCAGGTCCGCCACGGCGACGACCTCACCCAGTTCCTCGACGATCCCGGTGAACACCGCTGTCCTCCTCTAGTGCGCCGGCGTCGGAACTGCGGAGATCCGCACGTCCGGCCCGCACATACTGACCTGCTCCACGACCAATCCCACAGCGTCGGTGATGGTCGACACCCCCGCGTCCCGCAGGGCGGCCGGCCCGTCACCGAGCAGCTTGGGCGCGACGTAGGCGAGGACCCGGTCGATCCGGCCCGCCCGCGCGAACGCACCCGCCAGCGTAGGGCCGCCCTCCAGCAACACGTCCACCACATTCCGCTGCGCCAGCTCACCCAGGACGACGTCCGGGTCGTGCGTGCGGACGTGCAAGGTCTCGGCCTCGTCGTCGAGGACGTGCGCGTGCGGCGGCAGGTCGCTGGTGCCCACGACCACCCGCAACGGCTGCCGGACCACCCCTGTTCCCCGGGCGGTAAGTCGCGGGTCATCGGCCCTGATGGTGCCGGTTCCGACCATGATCGCGTCGATGGTCGTGCGCAGGGCGTGCACCTCCGCGCGGGACTCCTCGGAGGAGATCCACCGGCTGGTGCCGTCGGCGGCGGCGGTGCGGCCGTCGAGGGTGGCGGCGTACTTCCAGGTGACGTGCGGGCGACCGGTGCGGGCGTGGTGCAGCCAGGCGCGCAGCGGCTCGACGTGCGTGGGCAGGTGCTCGACGGTCACGCCGGCGGCGCGCAGCACGTCCGCTCCCCCGGCGGCCTTGGGGTTCGGGTCGACGTTGGCGAAGACGACCCGAGCCACACCGGCGTCGAGCAGGGCGGCCGTGCACGGCGGGGTGCGGCCGTGGTGGGCGCAGGGTTCGAGGGTCACCACGGCGGTGCCGCCGCGCGCCCGTTCCCCGGCTTCGGCCAGTGCGACGACCTCGGCGTGCGGACCTCCGGGCGGCCGGGTCGCGCCGATGCCTACGAGCCGGCCGCCGGCGTCGAGGACGACCGCGCCGACCGGCGGGTTGGGGCTGGTGGTGCCGTGGACGGCGGCACTGGCCTCGACGGCCAGCGCCATCGCCTCGGCGAGGGTCGGCGCGGTCACCGGGAGCGGGCCGCCAGCGCCCGCAGCTTCTCCATCGCGACGGCGGGGTCGCTCGCGTCGTAGATCGCGGAACCGGCGACGAAGCAGTCCACGCCGGCCTCGGCGGCCTGGGCGATGGTGTCCTCGTTGATGCCGCCGTCGATCTCCACGATCAGGTTCAGGTGCCCGGTGTCGACCAGGCGGCGCGCGGTGCGGACCTTGTCCAGCACCTCGGCCATGAAGCTCTGGCCGCCGAAACCGGGTTCGACCGACATCACCAACAGCGTGTCGTAATGCTTGAGGATGTCGACGCAGGACTCCAGCGAGGTGCCCGGTTTGATCGACAACCCGGCTTTCGCGCCCGCCGCGCGGAGGTTCTTGGCCAGCGTGACGGGGTCGGCGGCGGCCTCGGCGTGCACGGTCACGTTGTGCGCGCCGGCTTCGGCGTAGCCGATGGCCCAGCGGTCCGGGTCGTCGATCATCAGGTGGCAGTCCAGCGGGATGTCGGTGGCCTTGAGCAGCGCCTTCACCACCGGCAGGCCGAGGGTCAGGTTGGGCACGAAGTGCGCGTCCATGACGTCGACGTGCAGCCAGTCCGCGCCGCGGACGGCGGCGGCCTCGTCGGCGAGGCGGGCGAAGTCGGCGGACAGGATGCTCGGGGCGATCATCGGCTGGTGGACCACAGGGGCTGAGTCTAGGTTCCGCGCAATGTCCGGACCTATCGGGGAGTCGAATTTCACTCCCCGTGCGAGCTTTCTCGGGTCGTGCGCGGAAAATTCCGAACTACTCACCCGGGTAGTTCCCAGCCCGCCGCCGGCGGGATTACGTTCGTCGGGGGGAGCGCGACTGGGGAGCACTGGGGATGAAAGCCGAATTCAGCCAGAAGATCGCACTGGTGACGGGTGCCTGCACGCCGCTGGGCACCGAGGTGGTGGAGTCACTGGCCCGCCAGGGGGCCTTGGTGGCGGCGGTGGACAGCGACGGCCCGCGACTGGCCGAGCTGGTGGAGAGGTTGCAGCGGGCGGGGGTGCGCATCGCGGGCCGGCAGATCGACGTCCGGTCCAGCGCCGCCGTGGACGCGCTGGTGGACCAGGTGGAACGGGAGTTCGGCCCGATCGACGCCGTGGTGACGGTGGCGGCGGCCCTGCGCCCGGGACCGGCGTTGTCGATCACCGACGAGGACTGGGCGCACAGCTTCGGCGTCAACGTGGACGGCGTCTTCCACGTGTCCCGAGCGGTGGCCACGCGGATGGTCACCCGAAGGCGGGGCACGATCGTGGTGGTGGCGGCCCACACGGCCACCGTGCCGCGCACGAGCGTCGCGGCGTACACGGCCTCACGGGCGGCGGCCATCGCCTACACGGAGTGCCTGGCGTTGGAGGTGGCGTCGCGCGGGGTGCACTGCGCGGTGGTGTCCCCGGACGACGCCCGCCGCGTGGTGGACGAGGTGAGCTTCCTGCTCGCCGACACCGTCCAACCCCCGGCCCAATCCGCCTGAGGCACGAAGCTCGCCGACCAAGATCGATTGTCGGTGCCCCCCGGTAGAATGGATACCGGGGGGCCGTGGCCCGCGCCCGCCTGCAAACTCGGCGCACACCCGCCCGAACGCGAGCCCGCCGGCAACCCGACCGACGCGCAACCCGACCAACCGCGCGCCCCAACCAACCGCGCAAAACGACCGACCGCGCGCCCCGACCGACCCAGCCGGCCGCGCGTCACACCTCGGCGTGCTCCTGCTCGCCGGCCAGCCGCGCCAACTCGACCCGCGAGCTGATCCCGAGCTTCCGGAAGATCCCCCGCAAGTGGTAGTTCACCGTGTGCGGCGACAGGAACAGCTGCCGCGCCACCTGCCGGTTGGTCAACCCCGCCCCCACCAGCCGCGCGATGTCCCGCTCCGGCGACGACAGCCGCCCCCACTCGTCGCTGCCCTCGCTCTCCGGCGCGTCCACCCCCACCCGCCGCCGCAGCCGCGCCGCGTCACCGGACGCGCCCATCCGCTCGAAGATCCGCAGCGCCACCTCGGCGTGCTCGCGCGACCGGTGCTCCTGACCCGACTCGGCCAGCAGCACCGCCAGGTCCTCGTGCGCCGACGCCTGCGCCCACGGGTGCCGGTGCTTGCCCGCCGCGACGACCAGCCGCTGCTCGTCCCCGTCCAGCAACGCCCGCGCGTGACTGGCCCCCACCGACACCGCCACGCACGAAGGGTTGTTGGCCGCCAGCTCCTCCGCCGCGCCCACGACCACCCCGGCCATCCGGCTGTCCCCCACCACCAGCGCCAGCCGCACCAGCCACGGCCCGGCGCCGGGCTCCTCGATCAGCATCCGCCGCGTGTTGGCCGGCTCCGCCAACCGCTCCCGCGCCAGCTCCGCCGCCCGCTCCGGACCGCCCTGCGCGTCGGCGACCAGCAACTCCACCCAGTCGTACTGCCCGGAGTGCAGCACGGCCTCGCCACCGGCCAGGTCGCCCCGGTACCGCCGCACGTGCGACGCCGCGCCCTCGACGTCCCCCCGGTGCAGCGCCACCACCGCCAGCACCGCCGACGCCAGCGGCACCAGCAGCCGCAGGCCCCGGTCGTGCGCCAACGACAGGCCCGAGTGCGCGGCCACCTGCGCCTGCACGAGCTTGCCCGCCTGGGACAGCACCCGGGCGCGGGCGATCGTGCGGGCGGCGGGCGCGCCGGCGGTGACGGCCTCGTCGGTGTCCGGGCCGTCGCCGCGCACCAGCTTCTCGGCGTCGGCGAACTCGCCCAGCGACGACAGCTTCATCGCGAACGCCACCGCCGCGTGCGACTGCCACCACGCGGTCGGCCGGTCCAGTTCCCAGCGGGTCGACTCGCGGCCCCAGTACAGGCCCTCGGCGAGGTTGCCCGCGTTCCACTCCAGGCACGAGTGCACGCACGCCGCCATCACCACGTCCGCGTCGCTGGCCTCCCGGTCCCGCGCGGTCAGCACGGACAGCGCGTGCGCGCCGGCCCGGTTGCCGGTGGCGAAGTACAGCGACAGCAGGCGGCCGGCGGCGGCGAGGCGGCGCAGCGGTTCGGGCGCGGAGGCCACCGCCAGGGCGTGCTCCATCTCGGCGACGGCGTCGGCGGGGCGGCCGTCGGCGAGCAGGATGCCGGCGAGGGCGGTGTGCAGTTCGGCGGCGGGACCGGCGTGCGGGCGTTGGGCGAGGCTCTCGCGGGCGAGGGTGATGGCCGCGCCGAGCCGGCCGCCGGCGGCGAGCTGCCGGACGCCGTGCACCGCCGCCGCGCCGCGCCGCTCCTCCGACGAGGAGGCGGCGGGCAGCTCGCGCAGCTCGGTGCGCAGCAGGTCGGCGTCGTGGCGCAGGGCGTGCAGCACGGACGGCGGGATCGCCTGCACGACCGCCTGCCACCCCAGTTCCGAGGCGAACTCCAGGCGCAGCCCCGCGGACACCACGAGGCCGGAGGCCAGCACCTCGTCCACGGCGGGCAGCAGCGCGCCGGCGGTGCGCCCGGTCATCGTGGCCACGTCCCGCAGCAGGAACGACCGGCCCAGCACGGCGGCGACGCGCAGCAGCTGCACGGCACCCGCCGACAGCGCCTCCACCTGGGCGCACACCAGGGTGGCGGCACGGCGCGGCAGCCCGGCGCCGGTCAACCGGGCGACGCCGTCGGCGACGTCGAGCCGGTGCTCCTCGCGCAGGCCGGTGACCAGTTCGACGACCAGCCTCGGGTTGCCGCCGGCCGACCCGACCAGCGCGGCCAGCGCCGGTTCGGGTTCCGCGCCGAGCACGTCCTTGAGGACCTGGGCGACGACGTCGTCCCCGACCGGTCCGAGGGTGAGCACCTCGCCGTAGGCGGGCAGGACGCGGCGCAGGTCCGGCCCGGCGTACGCGCCGGTGAGGGCGAGCAGCGTGGTGGCGCCGGCGGAGCGCAGCCGGGGCAGCGCGGCGAGCACGGCGGGCGGGTCCTCGTGCGCGTGGTCGATCGCGACCAGCGGGTTGTCACCCGGCCGGAGGCCGTCGAGGTCGGCGGGGTGCACCAGCGCGGTGGAGTAGCCCCGGCCCCGGGCGGCGTCCACCGCGTCGCGCAGCAGGAGGGACTTGCCGGTGCACGGCGGACCGTCGATGGCGAGCAGACCACCGGGTGCGGACAGGAACCGGAGAACCGAAGCCCATTCACGATCCCGGCCGTACGATTTCGACACGGGCCAGCCTGCTACGGCTCTCGGTGGGCTGTCAATTCACCTCTTATTGTCGAATGCGACGAACGGCGCAACCGCGGCCAGTTCTTTCAGCACTTCTTCAGGCCCGCCGGACACGACCCGCACGCCCGCGCCACGCAGGACGGCCAGGTGAGCGGAATACGCGGGATGATGGGATTGGTCTGGGCCAACCTGCGGTAAAACCACCATCGGCGCGCGCCGGCCAAGCGCTTCACCCAGAACGGTGAGCGCTTGGTTGTCGCCGATGCCGAGCGCGAGTTTCGCGAGCGAGTTCAGCGTCGCCGGCGCGAAGACGAACGCGTCCGGAACCGGGTGGGGTTTCGGTTCGGAAGGCAGCCGCGAAGTCCAACGCACCGGCAAGTCGGTCAGCGCGCGCAAACCGTCCAATTGCGGCTCCAACCACCGCGCCACGGTCGGGGTGAGCGTGATGGCCAACCGCCACCCGCGAGCCGCCAACGGCTCCGCCAACCCCGACCGCAACCACGTCTCCACCCCGCCGGCCGCCGACGCGACCAGCCCGAGCACGGGTGTGCTCACGGCCGGCGCAGCAGCGCGCAGAACATGGCGTCGGTGCCGTGCACGTGCGGCCACAGCTGCACGTGGGGGCCGCTGCCCAGGTCCGGCACGCCGGGGAAGTACTCGCGGGTGTCCAGCTGCTCCGCGCCGGTCCGCCGCGCCACGTCGCCGACCACGCCGACCGACTCCGACAGGTGCGGCGAGCACACCACGTACGCCACGACCCCGCCCGGCCGCACCAGTTCCAGCGCGGCGGTCAGCAGTTCGCGCTGCAACCGGGCCAGCGGGGCGACGTCGGAGGGCTGCCGCCGCCACCGCGCCTCGGGACGGCGGCGCAGCGCGCCCAGCCCCGTGCACGGCGCGTCCACCAGCACCCGGTCGAACCCGCCCGCCGGCAGGCCCGAGTCGCGGCCGTCGGCCACGTGCACGGTGATCGGCAGGTCACCGGCGGCCTTGCGGACCAGCTCCGCCCGGTGCGGCGCCTTCTCCACCGCGTCCAGGGTCGCGTCCGACAGCGACGCCAGCGAACCCAGCAGCACGGCCTTGCCGCCCGGTCCCGCGCACAGGTCCAGCCACCGCGCGTCCGACCCCTCCAGCGGCACCCGGGTCATCGCCAGCGCGCACAGCTGGCTGCCCTCGTCCTGCACCGACGCCAGCCGCTCGCGCACCGCGTCCAGGTCGCCCGGGTCGCCGGCGCCGGCTTCCAGGTGCACCCCGTACGGCGAGTAGGGCGCGACGTCGCCGCCGGTCATCGCGGCCAGCTCGTCGGCGCTGCACTCCCCCGGCCGCGCGGCCAGGTGCACCAGCGGCCGGGTGTCGTCGGCCCGCAACGCCTCGCGCAGCGGCTCACCGCGGCTGCCCAGGGCCTCCGCGAACGCTTGCGCGATCCACCGCGGGTGGGCGTGGGCCATCGCCAGGTAGCCGATCGGGTCGGTGTCCTCGTCCGGCGCGACCTCCTCGACCCAGCCGGCCTCGTCCTGCTCGGTCACCCGGCGCAGCACGGCGTTGGCGAACCCGGCCGCGCCCGAGCCCAGCTCCGCGCGCACCAGGTCCACAGTGGACGCGACGGCGGCGTGCGCCGGGATGCGGGTGCGCAGCAGCTGGTAGGCGCCCAGGCGCAGGGCGTCCAGCACGGAACCGTCCACTTCGGACAGCGGGCGGTCGGAGCACGCGGTGAGCACCGCGTCCAGCAGGCCCAGCGCCCGCGAGGTGCCGTAGGCCAGTTCGGTGGCCAGCGCGGCGTCGCGGCCGGTGATCCGGCGTTCGCGCAGCAGGCCGGGCAGCACGAGGTTGGCGTAGGCGTCGCGCTGCCGCACGGCGCGCAGCGTGTCCAGCGCCGCCTGCCGCGCCGGGTCCTCCACCGGCGGGCGGGACGGGCCGGTGCGGCGGCGCGGCGGGTGCGGGCCGCGGGGTCGGGAGGGACGGGACGACCGCTGTGTCATGAGATCCGCTCCCCCGCCTCGATGCGCACGCCGCGCGCCCAGTCCGTGGCGGCCATCCGCTTCTTGCCCTGCGCCTGCACGTCGGTGAGCGCCACGGGCGTGGTGCCGGTGCCGACCAGCACGCGCTTGCGCTCCACCCGCAGCTCACCGGGCTTCAAACCGTCCTCGTCGACCGGGAGGACCGGGCCGAGCTTGAGCCGCTCGCCGCGGAACTCCGCCCACGCGCCCGGGTCCGGCGTCACCGCGCGGGCCACCCGGTCCAGGGCCGCCGCGGGCGCGGCGAAGTCCAGCCGGCCGTCGTCCACGGTGACCTTGGGCACGTAGCTGACGCCCTCGTCGGGCTGCTCGACCGGCCGCAGCGTGCCGTCCTCGATGCCGTCGACGGTGGACACCAGCAGCTGCGCGCCGGACTCCGCGAGCCGGCCCAGCAGGTCGCCCGCCGTGTCCCGCTCGCGCACCCGCTCGGTCACCACCCCGTACACCGGACCGGCGTCCAGCGCCTTGACGATCCGGAACGTCGTCGCCCCGGTGATGTCGTCACCGTGCCGCACCGCCGCCTGCACCGGGGCCGCGCCACGCCACGCGGGCAGCACCGAGAAGTGCAGGTTCACCCAGCCGTGGACGGGGATGGCCAGCGCCGACTCCGGCAGCAACGCCCCGTAGGCGACCACCGGGCACAGGTCGGGCGCCAACTCGCGCAGCCGGGCCTGGAAGTCGGGGTCGGACGCCTTGGCCGGGGTCAGCACCTCGATGCCGTGCTCGTCGGCCAGCGCCGCGACCGGCGACCGCTCGACCTTGCGGCCCCGGCCGGCGGGGGCGTCCGGGCGGGTGACCACGGCCACCACCTCGTGCCGGGACGCCAGCAGCGCCTTCAGGGACGGCAGCGCCGGTTCGGGCGTGCCCGCGAAGACCAGCCGCATCACGCACCACCGCCGAACAGCGGGTGCGGCGACTGCTTCAGCGTGGGCACGCCGCCGTCGAACCAGGACTGCTGCCGGATCTCGCGCATGGCCTGCTTGCGGGTCTGGTCGTCGAGGCGGTCCAGGAACAGCACGCCGTCCAGGTGGTCGGTCTCGTGCTGGATGCACCGCGCCAACAGGTCCGACCCCTCGACCTCGACCGGCTCGCCGTGCATGTTCCAGCCGCGCGCGACCACGTGCAGGTGCCGGCGGCAGTCCCAGGACATCCCCGGGATGGACAGGCAGCCCTCGGGGCCGTCCTGGACCTCGTCGCCGACGACGTCGAAGGTGGGGTTGACCAGGTGCCCGGCGAAGCCGTCGCAGTGGTAGGTGAACACGCGCAGGCCCACGCCGAGCTGCGGTGCGGCCAGCCCCGCGCCACCGGCGTCGCTCATCGTGTCCCACAGGTCCTTGACCAGCTTGCGCAGCTCCGCGTCGAAGTCGGTGACCTCGACGGCGGGGGTCCGCAGCACCGGGTCGCCGAACAGCCGGATGGGTTGGACGGTCACGCACTCTCCTCGCAACGGGGCAGACGGCCAGTCTAGGAGAGCGCGGGGCGGCTCAGTGCTCCATGCCCCGGCCGAGGAAGATCACACCCACCAGCGCGGCGAGGAAGTGGCCGAGGAACCGGGTGGCGGTCAGCAAGCCCGTGGTCAGCGCCGGGGTCCTGGTCGGTGCGGTGGTCATCGTGATGGCGGTCATGTCGCTCGCTCCTCTCGTGCGGTACCACCACGGTGCCGCGCGGGGCCGTACCCGCGCGTCCGCTCGGAGTAGCGAGAGCGGCTCATCATCTGGGATGAGGTGGACTGCAACATCCGGGAGGGGTTCGGCAACTTGAGTGCATGAGGGGTGCCACGACGAGGCGTCAGGGGGCGGCGCGCTTGGTCGAGACCGACGCCGAGCTGTGGGGACGCGGTGACCGGGCCGCGTTCGCCGAGTTGTTCGACCGGCACGCGGAGGCGGTGTGGAACCACGCCTACCGGCTGACCGCGTCGTGGTCGCTGGCCGAGGACCTGACGTCGGCGACCTTCCTGGCCGCGTGGCGACGCCGGTCGGAGGTGGCGCTGGTGCGCGACTCGGCCCTGCCCTGGCTCTACACGGTGGCCGGGAACCTGGCGCGCACCGAGTTCCGCCGGCTGGGCCGATTACGCCGGGCGCTGGCCCGCGTGCCCGAGCCCGACGTGGTGCCCGACCACGCCGACCGCGTGGCGTCCTCGGTCGACGACTCCGACGAACTGCGGCGGGTCCTCGCGGTGGTGCGGACGATGCCGCCCGCCGAGCGCGAGGCCGTCGAGCTGTGCCTGCTGGGCGAGCTGTCCGCGGCCGAGGCCGCGCAGGTGCTCGGGGTGGCCGAGGTCACCGTGCGTTCCCGCATCTCCCGCGCCCGCGCCCGGCTGCGCGCCACCCTGGACGAGGAGGTCTCCTGATGAGCTTCCCGGAACTCCCCCCGCGCCGCGCGTTGCCCCCGGACGTGCGCGAACGCATGCGCCGCAGGGTCTTCGGCCGCCCGGCGCGCGGGTCGGCGACCGACCGGGCGGGTGGCCGCGGCGCCGGTGGTCCGCTGGCCGTGGCGGCGGCGGTCGCGGTGCTGGTCGGGGGCTTGGTCGTGGCGCGGACGGCGGACCAGGACGGGTCGGGTGCGCTGCCCACCCCGTCGACGGCCGCCACCCGCGGGTTCGCCGGTCCCGACGACGCCCAGGTCGTGGCCACCACATCCGAGGACCTGTCCCGCTGCGGCCTGAGCGCGGCCCTGTTCACCGTGCGCTTCGACGGCCGCCGGGTCCTGGCCGACCGGTCGGACCGGTACTGCGAGCTGACCTACGCCACCACGTCCACCTCGACGAGCGCGATCTCGGTCCCGGTCGGCGACCTGCGGGTGACGTGGCGCTCGCCCAGCGGCGTGCTGGTCGGGAAGGTGCCGCCGAACCTGGCCGGGCTGGTCACGCGGTCGTCGCGCGGCGCGCTGCCCAGTGCCCTGACCGACTACGGCTACTTCGTGACCCTGTCCTCGTCGCCGACCACGGTGTTCGAGCTGACCCACCGCGAACAGCCGGTCCAGGTGCACACGCTGGACCCGGCGACGGTGCCGGACGCGGCCAGGACGGTCGACTTCCACCCCAGCGGCGTCGCCGACCCGGCCGCGAACGTGCTGGACCGCTGCCTGGACGTGGGCATGCTCAGCTCCGCCCGCCCGGTCAGCGACGTCGTGCCGTGGACGCTGGGCGCGGTGGTCGGCGCCGACACCACCGCCGGGCTGGCGGTGCTGCGCGGACCGGCCGGCACCACGGCGTACTGCCGGCTCGACCTGTACCGCGCGAAGCAGGTGGACGGGCCGATGGGCGGCGTCGGGTCGCCCGCCGACGCCTACCAGGTGCGCGCGCTCGTGTCGCGGAACTCCGGTCCGCCGCTCGGTTTCGTGCTGCTGGTCGGCGGCACGCTGCGGGACGACGTGCACCGCCTGGAACTGGTGGACGCCTCCGGCCCGCGCCCGGTCGAGGTGCGGGACCGGACGTTCGCCGGGGTGCTGACCGAGCTGTCGTCGACGGACGTGTCGGCGGTGGGCGCGCGGCTCACCGCGTACGCGCGGGACGGGACCGTGTTGCAGACCGGTCCCGTCTCCTAGCCGGTCGGGCGGCCCCTCTGGGGGTAGGGGCCGCCCGACATCCCTAGCGCGGGTAGACCACGCGGGCCGCGCCACCACCCCGGCGGGTCGGTTCGGCGGCGGCACGCCACCGGCCGTCGGGCAGGCGTTCCACGGCGGTCACCGCGCCGATCTCGCCGGTCGAGGCGAAGCGGTGGCCCAGCGCGATCAGGGCTTCGTCCTCCTGGGTGGCCAGGAACGCGGCCTCGGCCTGGGTGTTGACGCCGTTGCGCTGGGAGGCGCGGGGCGCCTCGATGGCCTGGCGCAGCGTGAACCCGCGGTCCAGGCGCTGGGTGAGGACCTGGATGACGGTGGTGATGATGCTCGCGCCGCCCGGCGAACCCAGGGCCAGCACCGGCTTGCCGTCGTCCAGGACGATCGTCGGCGACATCGACGAGCGGGGGCGCTTGCCGGGGCCGGGCAGGTTCGGGTCCGGGACGCCGGGGGTGACCGGGGTGAAGGAGAAGTCGGTCAGCTCGTTGTTGAGCAGGAACCCGCGACCGGGCACGACGATGCCGCTGCCGCCCTCCTGCTCGATGGTGAGGGTGTAGGCGGCGACGTTGCCCCAGCGGTCGGCGACGGTGAGGTGGGTGGTGTCGGTGCCTTCGTACGGGGTGGGCGCGTCGGTGCCGTCCGTGCCGCACGGGGTGGGGTTGCGCGGGTCGCCGGGCGGGACGGGGCTGGTCATGGCGGAGGTCGGCGAGATCAGGCACGCGCGGGTGTCGGCGTAGGCCTGGGAGAGGAGTTCCGCGGTCGGCACGTCGGAAAAGCTCGGGTCGCCCACCCAGCGGTTGCGGTCGGCGAAGGAGAGTCGGCTGGCCTCCAGGAACCGGTGCAGGTACTGGGTCGGGGTCTCGTCGGCGAGCTTGGTGGTCTCCAGGATGTTCAGCGCCTCGCCGACGGTCGTGCCGCCGGAGGAGGGCGGAGCCATGCCGAAGACGTCCAGGCCGCGGTAGGTGGTGTGGCTGGGTTCGCGCTGCGGGGCGTTGTAGTTGCCCAGGTCGGTCATGGTCATCGCGCCGGGGCGGACGATCCGGGTCGACGTCGGCTTCACGGGCGGCTGGGTGACGGTCTGGACGATGTCCTTGCCGATGCCGCCCTTGTAGAGCGCGGAGACGCCGTCCTTGCGCAGGGCGCGGTAGGTGTCGGCGAGGTCGGGGTTGCGGAAGGTGGCGCCGATCTGCGGGACCGGCAGGAACAGGGCTTCGCTGGAGGTGAAGTCGGCGAAGCGGGCGGCGTTCTCGGAGACCTGGCGGTGGAAGGTCGAGTCGACCAGGAACCCCCGGCGGGCCAGGTCCTCGGCCGGCTTGAGCGCCTTGTCCAGCGAGATCGTGCCCCACCGTTGCAGCGCCCGCTGCCACGTGCGGGGCGTGCCGGGAACCCCCACCGACAGCCCGCTGGTGACGGCTTCGGCGAACGGGATCGTCTTGCCGTTCTCGACGAACAGGTTCTCGTTCGCGGCGGCGGGCGCGGTCTCGCGACCGTCGATCGTGCTCACCTTGCGCGTCTTGGCGTCGTAGTAGACGAGGAAGCCGCCACCGCCGATCCCGGCGGAGAACGGGTCGGTGACCCCGAGCGCGGCAGCCGTGGCGACCGCGGCGTCCACGGCGTTACCACCCCGGCGAAGGACGTCGATGCCGACCTGCGAGGCGTCGGGGTCGATGCTGGCGACCACCCCACCCGCACCGACGGCTTCGGGTTCACGGGGTGCGGCGGCAGCGGCAGCGGCAGGAACACCGGCGGGAACGACAAGGGCGGCCACCACGGCAAGGGCGGCGAGTGAACTGGTCGACCGGAGCATCGTTCCCTTCTACTCCTGAACCGCTGCCCCGAGAACCCCCACACCCCGTCTTCACCTTCGGAGCCACCCCACAACAGCCACCCCACACAACCACCCCGAGCCCACCACCCCCGAGCCCGCCACCCCTGAGATCGCCGCCCCTGAGATCGCCGCCCCTGAGATCGCCGGCTCCTGAGATCGCCGGCTCCTGAGATCACCGGCCCGGAATTGTCGGTCCCTGGTGGGAGAATGGAAGCGGGGGCCGGAGGCCGCGCCCGCCCGCACACCCACCACCCCTCCGCGCTCGCCGGCCCGGAATTGTCGGTCCCCCGTGGGACAATGGAAGCGGGGGCCGGAGGCCGCGCCCGTCAGTCGGCTTTGCGGCGCGCGTAGGCCCGAGCCGCCCGAGCCCGATCCCCGCACCGCGTCGAGCACCAGTGCCGGCGCGCATGGGTCCGCAACAAGTACCGGTTGCACGGCGGCGACCCACAAGCCGCCAACCGCTCGGCGTCCGCCCCGGTCACCAGGTCCGCCGCGTTCGCCGCGAGCACCGCCAGCGCGTGCTCCACGATCCGCGTGATCGGATGCGGCGCCTCCCGGTGCAGCCCCCGAACCGGGTCCCACCGCAGCAGCGATGCCGTGGGCGTCCGCGTCATGGCGTCGTTCACCGCGTCCACCGCACCCGCCGGGACCGGCGACCCGTCCACCCGCGCCGCCAGCAGCACCCTGATCTGCTCCCGCAACGCCCGCAACTGCGCCGTGCACATCTCCCGCAACCCGGCGTCGGCCGGCGCGAGGTCGTGCTCGGCCAGCCAGCGCGTCGCGGCGTCCGGCGACCCGAGCAGGTCCAGGTACTGCCCACCGGGCAGGGCCAGCGCGCTGTTCGCGAAGTCCAGCGCCGGGTAGACCTCCGCACCCGCGGCCGGGATCACGTCCATGCGTCTCATGGTAACGCTTGCGGTTTCCCGTGAGGCTGGGCTAGCTTCCTCACGGTAAAACTTTGCTTTTTCCATGACTGGGGATGCCATGACCGAGCAGATCACCGTGCAGACCTTCGGCGGCCCGACCGCGTTGATCGAGGTCGGCGGCCTGCGCTTGCTCACCGACCCGACCTTCGACGCGCCCGGCGACTACAGCGTCGGCAAGCGCGTCCTGACCAAGACCATGCCGACCACCACGACCCCGGCCGAGCTGGGCCGGATCGACGCCGTCCTGCTCTCCCACGACGAGCACCCGGACAACCTCGACCACGCCGGCCGCGCGCTGCTGGCCGACGTCCCGCTGACCCTGACCACCCGGAGCGGCGCGGACCGGCTCGGCGGCACGGCCCGCGGACTCGCACCCTGGGAGCACGTCGACCTGCCCCGACCCGACGGCGGCACGCTCACGATCACCGCCGCGCCCGCCCAGCACGGGCCGGACGGGTGCGAGCCGGTGACCGGGGAGGTCGTCGGGTTCGTGCTGACCGCGGCCGACCTGCCCACGGTCTACGTCAGCGGGGACAACGCCTCGCTCGCGGTGGTGGAGGAGATCGCCGCGCGGGTCGGGCCGGTGGACACCGCCGTGCTGTTCGCCGGCGCGGCTCGAACGGTGCTGTTCGACGGGGCGCTGCTCACGCTCGACAGCGCGCAGGCGGCGTCAGCGGCACGGATCCTGGGCGCGCGCCGGGTTGTGCCGGTGCACTTCGAGGGGTGGGGGCATTTTACCGAGGGCCGGGACGTGCTGGTGGACGCCTTCGCCGCGGCCGGGCTGGACGGTGTGCTCGACCCCGCTTTCACCCGAAAGTGATCTTGCACTCATCGAACACCTGTTCGAAACTATACCCATGACGTCATCCCACCCGGCCCACCGTCCCGACAACCACTAGGAGGCACTCTGGTAGACCTCAGCGCATGGCAGGCAAGGCGAGCGCTCGTCGCGGGGAACGCGTACCCGCGTCGACGCTGCCCGTCGCCCGGATCTGTGTGGACGTTCCGCTGCCCCACCTGGACCGTCCGTTCGACTACCAGGTCTCGACCGAACAGGACGCGGACGCGGTGCCCGGTTGCCGGGTGCGGGTGCGGTTCGCGGGCCAGTTGGTCGACGGCTACCTCCTCGAACGCGTGGAGGAGTCGGACTACGGCCGGCAGCTGACGTTCCTGGACCGGGTCATCTCACCGGAGCCGGTGCTGTCGCCGGAGGTGGCGGCCCTGGCGCGGGCGGTGGCGGACCGGTACGCGGGCACGTTGACCGACGTGCTGCGGATGGCGGTGCCACCCCGGCACGCCCGCACCGAGGCCAAGCCTTCTCCCCCGCCGGCACCGGTACCGCCGGCGCCGGTGCTCTCGGCGGAGTCGGGCGAGGGCTGGGCGCGGTACCCGTTCGGGCCGAACCTGCTCGACGCTCTGCGGTCCGGCCGGACCGCACGGGCGGTGTGGCAGGCGCTGCCCGCCGAGGACTGGCCCGCGCGCCTGGCCGAGGCCGCCACGACCGTGGTCAGCACGGGTCGGGGTGCGCTGGTGATCGTGCCGGACCACCGCGACCTCGCCCGACTGCACGCGGCGTGCGCGGCGCTGGCCGGGCCGGACGCCGTGGTCACGCTGTCGGCCGACCTCGGTCCCGCCGAGCGGTACCGGCGGTGGCTGGCGGTGCGGCGCGGGGCGGTGCGGCTGGTGCTGGGCACGCGGGGAGCGGCCCTCGCGCCGGTGCACGACCTGGGGCTGGTCGTGGTGTGGGACGACGGTGACGACCTGCACACCGAGCCGCGCATGCCTTACCCGAACGTGCGGGACGTGCTGGTCCAGCGGGCGCACCTGACCGGGGCGTCGCTGCTGCTCGGGGCGTTCGCGCGGACCGCCGAGGCGCAGCTGCTGGTGGACAGCGGCTGGGCGCACGAGGTGGTCGCGGCGCGGGAGACGCTGCGGGCGGTCGCGCCGCGGGTGGCGGCGGTGGGCGACAGCGCGTGGCAAGACGTGAAGGACCCGGCCGCGCGCAGTGCGCGGCTGCCCTCGATCGCGTTCGAGGCGGCGCGGGCGGCGTTCGAGGAGAACTCGCCGGTGCTGATCCAGGTGCCGCGCCGGGGGTACGTGCCGGCGTTGGCGTGCGGGCAGTGCCGGGCGGCGGCGCGGTGCCGTCGGTGTGCCGGTCCGTTGGCGTTGCCGGGTGGCGCCGACGACGACGTGCCGAAGCCCGCGTACTGCCGGTGGTGCGGGGCGACGGAGGCGGCGTTCCGGTGTCCGGCGTGCGGGTCGAGGCGACTGCGCGGCCAGGTGATCGGCGCGCGGCGCACGGCCGAGGAGCTGGGGCGGGCGTTCAGCAACATCCCGGTGCGCACGTCCGGCGGCGACGAGGTGCTGGCGGCCGTGCGGGGCGGCCGTGCGCTGGTCGTGGCGACGCCGGGGGCCGAACCGATCGCCGAGGGCGGCTACGGGGCTGTCCTGTTGCTGGACGGCTGGGCACTGCTCGGCCGCGCCGACCTGCGCGCAACTGAAGAAACCCTCCGCCGTTGGATGACGGCGGCGGCACTCGCGCGCCCTGCGGGCAAGGTCGTCGTGATCGCCGACTCGAGCCTGCCCCCGGTCCAGGCCCTGGTCCGCTGGGACCCGGTGTGGCACGCCCGCCAGGAACTGGCCGCCCGCACGGAACTTGGCTTCCCGCCCGCCGTCCGCATGGCCACGCTCGACGGCCCGCCGGACGCCCTCGCCACCGCCCTGGCCGACCTCCCCCTGCCACCGACCGGCGAGGTCCTCGGCCCGGTCCCGCTACCGGACGACGACCAGCGGGAACGAGCCCTGGTGCGGGTGTCGAGAACCCACGGCAAGGCCCTGTCCGAACACCTGGCGGCACTCCAAGCCACCCGCAGCGCCCGCAAGGACCCCACCCCGATCAGGATCAAACTCGACCCGCTCGAAGTCCTCTGACCGACCCGAACCCGCAACCCGGAACGCGGGACGCGGCACACGCGAAGTGGCAGACGGGACGTGGAACACGGATCCCACTACCGACCGCAGCCCCACCGACGCCCGCCCACCGGCCCGATGGCCCGCGCTGACCCAACGGCCGACTGCCGGACCCACCGCCGACCCCGGCCGCTGGCCGAGCCGCCAACTACTCCCTGCCCGCCCTGCGCCACCCGCCCGCCCAGGGACGAGCGCCCACCGACCGCAGCCCCGCCCGATCCCGGCCTCCGCCGCCCGCCGCCCGCCGCCCGCCGCCGAGCGACCATCGCCTTCCGGCGGCCGACAATTGCGCGCCGCCGGACCCAGAGCGGTCAGCCGGAGAGGCTTTCGCGGCCGTTTTCGATGTGGCCCGACAGGCGGCGGTGGAAGGTGGTGGTGTGGATGGTCAGGTCGTACCAGCCGTGGTGGAAGGCGGTGAGCCACGGGAGGGTTCGGCGTTTGCCTGGGCGGACTGTCACGTGGAAGTTGCGGCCGTCGCCGGTGATCTCGAAGGTTTCGTCGTGATCGCCGGTGTTCGCCAAGGTGATCGTGAGGACGCGGCTGTGGCCGTTCACGGACGACTCCACGCCGACCGTCTCCCCCGCCTCGCCGGCGAACTCGCGGCGGAAGCCGTTGGGGCCCAGCACGGTGAAGCGGTACGTCGACGTGAAGGGAACCGTGAAGTCCTGTGGCGTTGTGACGTCGAAGTGCACGGGGTACTCGAACTCGCCCTGGTACGGGTACAGGGCCAGGTGTGCGCTCGACTGACCGCTGTTGCGCAGCGACAGCCGCACCGTGCTGTCCACGACCCGCCCCGTCACCTCCGGCTGGTACGGGAGCGGTCGGGCGGGGCGGGTGCCCGGTTCCTGCGTGGGCATGTGCTGGTCGGCGGGTGGCGTGGGGCGCCAGCGCGGGGTGGCGGGCGGAACCGGGCCGGGGGCTGCCACCACCGGGCGGGTGCCTCGGCGGGTGAAGTCGAAGGCGGAGGTCAGGTCGCCCGCCACCTTGCGGCGCCAGGCGCTGATGTTGGGTTCGGCCACGTCCAGCCAGCGTTCCAGGAAGCGGGTGTTGGACGTGTGGTCGAAGATCTCCGAGCACACGTAGCCGCCCACCGTCCACGGGGACACGACGGTCATGGGCACGCGTGGCCCCAAGCCAAGCGGGCGGTCGCCGACGTACTCGTCCGTCACGCCCACGGGCGGGCGCGGCGGCGGCACGTGGTCGAAGTAGCCGTCGTTCTCGTCGTAGGTGATGAACAACGCCGTGGTGTCCCAAACCTCCGGTACGGACGCGAGGGCGTCCAGCACCTGGTAGGTGATCGACGCGCTGGCGGCGGGCGAGGACGCGCCCGGGTGCTCGGAGTCCACAGAGGACGGCACCAGGTACGACACGGCGGGAAGGCCGCCGGATTCGACCGCGGCGCGGAACTCCGCGCCCAGGGTGCCGGGGCGGACGCGGTGCAGGGCGCGGTCGTAGAGGGCGCGGTCCGAAGGGGACAGTTGGGACACGCCTTCCGCCAAGCCCGCCAACAACTCCTGCGGGTTCGGCGAGCGGAAGACGGCCGAGTAGAACGAGTCCAGGGACTTGTGCGAGCCGCGCAGGGCCTTGCGGGCGATGTCCTTGAAGCGGGTGAAGAACTCCAGGTTGTTGTCCTGGTAGTTGTCCCACTCCTGGAACACCCGCCACGACACGCCGGCCTCCGACAGCCGCTCCGGGTAGGTGGTCCACGAGTAGCCGGGGTGGGTGTCCTCGGCGTACGCGGAGTTGCCGACGGCCCGTGCGCCCGACGCCTCGAAGCCGGTGTAGCCGCTCACCCAGTAGTTCCGGTTGGGGCTGGTGGACGTCGGCACCGAGCAGAAGTACGCGTCGCACAACGTGAACGTGTCCGCCAGCTCGTGGTGGAACGGCAGGTCCAAGCGGTCGTAGTACGCCATCGTCGCGGCCGTCTTGGCGGGCACCCAGTTGTCGTGCCAGCCGCCGCGCAGCGCCTTGTGGCCGCCGTCCCAGCTGTGGTCGAGGTCGCCGATGTACTGGATGTCGCGCGACCCGCGCGCCTCGCGCACGGAGAACGGCAGCACGCCGGACTGGGTGAACACGCCGTCCAGGGCGTTGCGGTCGGAGAACCCGCGGACCCCGCGCAGGGTTCCGTAGTAGTGGTCGAAGGACCGGTTTTCCTGCATGAGCAGCACGACGTGCTTGATCGCCGACAGGCCACCGCGCCGGGGTTCGCGCGCCAACGCCTCGTGCACAGAGGGCGGCAGCAGGGAACCCGCGGCGCCCAGTCCGGCGGCGGTGAGGAGGGTGCGACGCGAAACCGACATGGCCGAGGTTCTATCGGCCGCAGATGAACCTCAGGGGTTCTTGCGCACGAGCCCGGTGAAACCCGCGACGAACAGCGTGGCGAACGCCCAAGCCAGCAGCTGCAACACCCACGTCGACACGACCACGAAGGTGCCCAGTCCGGTGGACGTGGAGATCTGGCACTTCACGCCCTCGGGCTTGGCCAGCGGCGTCACGGCGTTCAGCGCGTGCCCGACCTGGTCGACCGCGGAGCACGAGCGCACCAAACCGGCCGGGCCGGCGACGCCCGCGACCAGGAGCACCGCGGTCAGCAGGGTGCCGAGCAGCCACACCAAGGCCATCGCCGGGCGGTAGCCGTAGCCGACGGTCGCGCCGGTCACCCGGTGCCACAGCCGTCCCCACCCCGACAGGCGTCCGCGCCGCAGCAGGTCCCGCTGCTGCGCCACCCGGATGCGGCGCACGTCCCGCTCGTGGCCCGCGGCTTGGTGGGCGGCGGCGAGTTGGAGGTAGGGCTGGCTGGCGTACACGGGCGTGCGGGTGGCGAGCATGTCCAGCCACTCGTCCACGGACGCGTCGCGCGGCACGCCCGCGTAGGTCAGGCCGTCCAGGTCGATGCCGCCGTGCAGCAGGGACGGCGAGAACAGGATCTCCATGCCCGCCCGCACCTGCTTCACGTCCAACGCGATCGGCCCGCGCAGCGAGCACCCCCGCACCACCAGCTGACCGCCCAGCCGCGCACCGCGGATGCGGACCGCCGCGACCCGGTCGGACGTGGTGACGGCCTGCAACCCCTCGCCCAGGAACAGGTTCTCCTCCACCTGGAGGTCCACGCCGAGCAGGGCCGAGTCGGCCGCGGACAGCCGGGCGCCGTGGCAGCGCACGCTGCCGCCGATGCGGGCGCCGTCGAGGCGGACAGTGCCCTCGGCGCGGACGTCGGTGAGGAACAGGTGGCTGCCGGTGCGCAGCTTGGTGGCGTGCACGGCGTAGTCGACGCCCTTGAAGACCGACCCGCGCAGGCTCACGTGCGCGCCCACGTCGGCTTCACCCAGGTCGAGCGCCCAGCCGTCCTCACAGGTCAGCCGGGCGTTCTGGAGCAACAGGTAGTGGTCGAGCTTGAGCCACGGCGCGGACACCGAGGGCGCGACCAGGCCGCTGAGGTCCAGTGAGGCGAACCGGGACCGGTCGAGGAGCACCGGCCCCTCGACCACGCAGTCGCGCAGCACCAGGGGCCGGGACACGCGCACGTCGGACAGGTCGAGCTGCCCGGAGATGCGCGCGCCGCTGATCCGGAGACCCCGTTGATCGAGCTCGTCGGTCAACAGGTCCCGGATCAGCGACGCGGGTACTTCCTCTTCCGCCAGGTCCACGGCCTCGCCGCGGACCAGCCGGTCCGCTAAACCGTCACGCACCCGCGGCGACGCGCAGGGCGTCGGCGCGGTCGGTGTTCTCCCACGGCAGGTCGACGTCGGTGCGGCCGAAGTGGCCGTACGCGGCGGTCGGCGCGTAGATCGGGCGCAGCAGGTCCAGGTCGCGGATGATCGCGGCCGGGCGCAGGTCGAAGACCTCGCCGATCGCCTGCTGGATCTTGGTCGGGTCCACGGTCTCGGTGCCGAAGGTCTCCACGAACAGACCCACCGGCGCGGCCTTGCCGATCGCGTACGCCACCTGCACCTCGATGCGGGTCGCCAGGCCCGCGGCGACGGCGTTCTTGGCCACCCAGCGCATCGCGTACGCGGCGGACCGGTCCACCTTCGACGGGTCCTTGCCGGAGAACGCGCCACCACCGTGGCGGGCCATGCCGCCGTAGGTGTCGACGATGATCTTGCGGCCGGTCAGACCGGCGTCACCCATCGGGCCACCGATGACGAACCGACCGGTCGGGTTGACCAGCAACCGGACGTTCGAGGTGTCCAGACCCAGCTCGGCGATCTCCGGCGTCACGACGTGCTCGCGGATGTCGACGCCGAGCAGCTTCTCCAGGTCGATGCCGTCGGCGTGCTGCGTGGACACGACCACGGTGTCCAGGCGCACCGGCTGGTCGCCCGCGTACTCGATGGTGACCTGGGTCTTGCCGTCCGGACGCAGGTAGGGCACGGTGCCGTCCTTGCGCACGGCGGTCAGCCGCCGCGACAGGCGGTGCGCCAGCGCGATCGGCAGCGGCATCAGCTCCGGCGTGTCGGTGCACGCGTAACCGAACATCAGACCCTGGTCGCCCGCGCCCTGCTTGTCGATCTCGTCACCGGCGCCCTCGACGCGCTCCTCGTAGGCGGTGTCCACGCCCTGCGCGATGTCGGGGGACTGCGAGCCGATGGCCACGTTCACGCCGCAGGAACGACCGTCGAAGCCCTTGGCCGACGAGTCGTAGCCGATCTCCAGGATCTTCTCCCGGACGATCGACGGGATGTCCGCGTAGGTCTCCGTGGTGACCTCGCCCGCCACGTGCACCTGGCCCGTGGTGATCAGCGTCTCCACGGCCACCCGCGAGCGGGGGTCCTTGGCCAGCAACGCGTCGAGGATCGAGTCGCTGATCGCGTCGCAGATCTTGTCCGGGTGCCCCTCGGTCACCGACTCACTGGTGAACAGCCTGCTGCTGTGCTGGCTCACGGCACTCCCTATCTGGTTTCCATGCGGTCCGAAAAGCTTAACGGGCGTCGCCGCCCGGATTGTCATCGTCGAGCGGAAGGGGCCACCGCGTCCCACACTGCGGACGCCAGGCGGGCTTTCGACCCGTGTGGCAGCGCGGTCTCGGCACCGTCGGCCGACAGCAGCCAGCCCGCGTTGTCCTCGACCTCGAACGCGCGACCGTCGCCGACGGCGTTGACGACGAGCCAGTCGCAACCCTTGCGCTTGAGCTTCGCGCGACCGTACTCCAGGACGTCGGACTCGCCGTCGCCGGTCTCGGCGGCGAACCCCACCACGACCTGGCCGGCCCGGCGGGCGGCGACCAGCTCGGCCAGGATGTCGGCGTTGCGGGTCAGGGCCACGGGGTCGGGGTCGCGGTCGGTCTTCTTGATCTTGTGCTCGGCACTGGCCACCGGCCGGAAGTCGGCCACGGCGGCGGCCATCACGACCACGTCGGCGTCCTTCGCCACGAAGTGCATCGCGTCGCGCAGCTCGGCGGCGGTGCCCACGCGCTCCAGCTCGACGCCGGCGGGGGTGGCCAGGTCGGCGGTGTGCGCGGCGACCAGCGTCACGCGCGCGCCGCGCTGGGCGGCGACGCGGGCCAGCGCGTAGCCCTGGCGACCGGAGGACCGGTTGCCCAGGAACCGCACCGGGTCCAGCGGCTCGCGCGTCCCGCCGGCGGAGATGGCGACGTGGACGCCTTCGAGGTCGCGGGGCAGCGCGTCGGGGCGCTCCAGCAGCAGCCGGGCCAGCTCGACGATCTCGCTGGGCTCGGGCAGCCGGCCCTTGCCGGTGTCCTTGCCGGTCAGCCGTCCGCTCGCGGGCTCGGCCACGATCACGCCGCGCGAGCGCAGCAGCGCCACGTTGGCCCGGGTCGCCGGGTGCTCCCACATCTCGGTGTGCATCGCCGGGACCAGCAGGACCGGGCAGCGCGCGGTCAGCAGCGTGTTGGTGAGCAGGTCGTCGGCCAAGCCGGCCGCGGCCTTGGCGAGCAGGTTGGCCGTGGCCGGGGCGACGACCACCAGGTCGGCCTCCTGGCCCAGCTTCACGTGCTGCACCGACGGGACGTCGGAGAACACGTCGGCGTGCACGGGCTGCCCGGACAGGGCCTCGAACGTGGCCGCGCCGACGAACTTCAGCGCGCCGTCCGTGGGCACGACGCGGACGGAGTGGCCGGACTCGGTGAGCCGGCGCAGCACCTCGCACGCCTTGTACGCGGCGATGCCCCCACCCACCCCGAGCACGACCCGGGGCTTGGTGGAGGCTGTGTCGCGCCCTCCGGGGAATCCGTGCGTCACTCGCCCTCGGTGTGCTCGAGGAGACCCGCGTGGATCTCCCGGAGCGCGATCGACAGCGGCTTCTCGCGCGGGCCCGGCTCGACCAGCGGGCCGACGTACTCCAGCAGGCCCTCGCCCAGCTGGGCGTAGTAGTCGTTGATCTGCCGCGCCCGCTTGGCCGCGTAGATCACCAGCGCGTACTTCGAGCTGACCTGCTCCAGCAGGTCGTCGATCGGCGGGTTGGTGATGCCCTCCGGAGAACCCGACAGCGGGCCCAGCTCGGTGTGCGTGGTCACTCGTCAACGCTCCTGCGGTTGGTTGTGCAAAGCGGGTGGCGTCCTCAAGCCGCCGCGGACGCGCGCCATCACGCGTCGGACGCTGGGCCGACCACCAAGTGTAGCAAGCGGGTCGCGGCGGACCGCACGTCGTCGTTCACGACGACCTCGTCGAACTCCGGCTCGGCCGCCAGCTCCTCGCGGGCGATCTCCAGCCTGCGCGCCACCACGGCGGGGTCCTCGGTGCCGCGGCCGGTCAGCCGCCCCACCAGGTCCTCCCAGGACGGGGGCGCGAGCATGACCAGCTGGGCCTCCGGCATGGCCGCCCGGACCTGGCGCGCGCCCTGCAACTCGATCTCCAGCAGGGACGGCCGGCCCGACGCCAGCGCCGCCAGGACGGGGGCGCGCGGCGTGCCGTAGCAGTTGCCCGCGAACTCGGCGTGTTCGAGCAGTTCGCCGTTGTCGACCATCTTGTCGAACTCGGCCCGGTCCACGAAGTGGTAGTGGACCCCGTCGACCTCGCCCGGCCTCGGTGCCCGTGTGGTCACCGAGACGCTGAAGTGCACATCGGGCCCCCTGCGCCGCAGCTCGGCCAGCACGCTGGACTTGCCGACGCCGGAAGGCCCGCTCAGGACGGTGAGGCGGGGCCGGACGCGTGCGCCCGACCCCGCCCCGGTGCCATCAGTCACTCGCCGCTGAACTCGGTGAGCAGCGCCTTGCGCTGCCGCTCGCCGAGGCCGCGCAGCCGACGGCTCGGAGCGATCTCCAGCCGCTCCATGATCTGCTGCGCGCGAACCTTGCCGACGCCCGGAAGGGCCTCGAGCAGCGCGGACACCTTCATCTTGCCAAGGACCTCGTCGCTCTCGGCGGCCTTCAGCACGTCCGTCAGGGTCGTGCCGCCACGCTTGAGGCGCTCCTTGAGCTCAGCCCGAGCGCGACGAGCGGCAGCAGCCTTCTCCAGCGCTGCGGCCCGCTGCTCCTCGGTAAGCTGGGGAAGGGCCACGATTTCCTCCGTGGTGTGGGAATTTCAATTCTGTTTCGGTGCCGCGACCGTACTCCAAGCGCAATTGCCTGGGCGCAACGTGGTCCCAGTCAGGTGAAACATCTTCCAGCGCCTGGTTGCCGCGGCGGGTGGTAGTAGTACCAACACCCCCCGACGCCTCCGCCACCGCCACCGGTAACGCCCTGCGCACGACCTGTGTGGTATGCGCTCGATGGGGTATGGACCCGTCGGTGGCCTGGACCGTACCAGGCAACGTTTACGCAGGTGAGCGGACACCGCAAAGCGTGTCGCGATTTGATGGTGATCACATCGCGAGGGAGTCCCCGACGCGCCGCGCCGCAGACCGCAACGATGCGGAGTCGGGGCCGTGCTTGAGGACGTCCCGGGAGCTGGTCGGCAGCACCCCGGGCAGGTCGTCGCCGAACAGCCGGCGCAGGTCCGCCACGGTCGCGCCCTGGGCGCCGAAGCCCGGCGCCAGGACGTATCCGTGCAGGTCAGAAAGGTCGAGGTCGAGCTGCGCGAGCGTCGCGCCGACGACCAGCCCGACGTCACCCAACGGCTCCGCGCCCGCGTTGCGGCGGGCCGCCTCGTCCACCACGGCCTGGCCGACGGAACCCCCGGAGGGGGCCTCCGCGCACTGCACGGAGGCCCCTTCCGGGTTGGACGTGCGGGCGAGCACGAACACACCGCGCCCACTCGCCCGTGCGGCTTCGAGCGCCGGGTCCAACGAGCCGAACCCGAGGTAGGGCGACAGGGTGACGGCGTCTCCGGCCAACGGCGAGCCGTCGGACAGGTACGCCGCCGCGTAGGCCGCCATCGTCGACCCGATGTCGCCGCGCTTGGCGTCCACCAGGGTGAGCGTCCCGGTGCCCCTGAGGCCCTCCAGGACGCTTTCCAGCACCGCCACGCCCCTCGAGCCGTACGCCTCGAAGAACGCCGCCTGCGGCTTCACCAGGGCCACGTGGCCGCCGAACGCCTCGACGCAGGTCAGGGCGAACCGCTCCAGCCCGGAGACGTCCCGGGGCAGGCCCCAGGCGTCCAGGAGGCCGGGGTGCGGGTCGATGCCCACGCAGAGGGGTCCGTGCGCGGAGACGGCCCCGGCGAGCCGCTGGGCGAAACTCATCCCTCACCCCGCAGCGCGGCCTGGAGGGCCTGGAGCGGCCGGACGCCGATGTCACCGCGGATGGCGGCCTCGATGCCGTGCACGGCCGCCGCCGCGCCCTGGATCGTGGTGACGCACGGGATGTCCTTGGCGACCGCCGCCGTGCGGATCTCGTAGCCGTCCACCCGCGGCCCGCTGTTGCCGTACGGGGTGTTGATGATCATGTCGACGTGCCCGTCGAGGATGGCGTCGACGATGTTCTTCTCGCCCTCGAAGTGCTTGCGGACCACCGTGCACGGGATGCCGTTGCGCCGCAGCACCTCGGCCGTGCCCTCGGTGGCCAGCACCTCGAAGCCCAGGTCGGCCAGCCGCTTGACCGGGAAGATCATGGCCCGCTTGTCCCGGTTGGCCACCGACACGAACACCCGGCCCGACGTGGGCAGGGAGCCGTAGGAGGCGGTCTGGGACTTCGCGTAGGCCATGCCGAAGGACACGTCGATGCCCATGACCTCGCCGGTGGACTTCATCTCCGGCCCGAGCAGCGAGTCCACGCCGTGGCCCTCCGGCGTGCGGAACCGGTGGAAGGGCAGCACGGCCTCCTTGACCGCGACCGGCGCGTGCTGGGGCAGCTTGGCGCCGTCCCCGGTGGCCGGCAGCAGGCCCTCGGTGCGCAGCTCGGCGATGGTCGCGCCAAGCATGATCCGGGCCGCCGCCTTGGCCAGCGGCACCGCCGTGGCCTTGGACACGAACGGCACCGTGCGGGACGCGCGCGGGTTGGCCTCCAGGACGTAGAGCACGTCGTCCTTGAGCGCGTACTGCACGTTGAGCAGGCCGCGCACGCCGATGCCCTCCGCGATGGCCCGGGTGGACCGGCGGACGTTGTCGATGTCGGTCTCGCCCAGGGTGATCGGGGGCAGGGCGCACGCCGAGTCGCCGGAGTGCACGCCGGCCTCCTCGATGTGCTCCATCACACCGCCGATGAAGACGTCCTCGCCGTCGAACAGGGCGTCCACGTCGATCTCGATGGCGTCGTCGAGGAACCGGTCGACCAGCACCGGGTGCTCCGGGGAGACCTCGGTGGCGCGGGCGATGTAGCTCTTCAGCGACTCCTCGTCGTAGACGATCTCCATGCCCCGGCCGCCCAGCACGTAGGACGGGCGCACCAGCACCGGGTAGCCGATCTCGTCGGCGATCTTCTTGGCCTGCGCGAACGAGGTGGCGGTGCCGTACTTCGGCGCGGGCAGGCCCGCGTCGGTGAGCACCTGGCCGAACGCGCCCCGGTCCTCGGCGAGGTGGATGGCGTGCGGCGGGGTGCCCACGACCGGGACGCCCGCCTCCTCCAGCCGCCGCGCCAGGCCCAGCGGGGTCTGGCCGCCCAGCTGCACGATGACGCCCGCGACGGTGCCCGAGCGCCGCTCGGAGTGCACGACCTCCAGCACGTCCTCGAAGGTCAGCGGCTCGAAGTACAGGCGGTCGGAGGTGTCGTAGTCGGTGGACACGGTCTCCGGGTTGCAGTTGACCATCACCGTCTCGTACCCGGCGGCCCGCAGCGCCATCGCCGCGTGCACGCACGAGTAGTCGAACTCGATGCCCTGGCCGATGCGGTTCGGGCCTGAGCCCAGGATCAGCACCTTGGGCTTATCGCGCTGCTCGGTCACCTCGGTCTCGGCCTCGGGGTCCAGCTCGTAGGCCGAGTAGTGGTACGGGGTGCGCGCGGCGAACTCGGCGGCGCAGGTGTCGACCGTCTTGTACACCGGCCGCACGCCCAGGCGGTGCCGCAGGGTGCGCACGCCGTCCTCACCGGCCAGCTCGGCGCGCAGCGCGGCGATCTGCCGGTCGGACAGTCCTGCCCGCTTGGCCTTGCGCAGCAGGTCCGCGCCCAGCACGGGGGCGTCCTCGATCTCCCGGCGCAGCTGCACGAGCCAGGCGATCTGCTCGATGAACCACGGGTCGATCTTGGAGGCCTCGTACACCTGCTCGATGGTCGCGCCCAGGCGCAGCGCGCGCTCCAGCGTGTACAGGCGGCCGTCGTGGCCCTTGCGGAGGGCCTCCAGAGTGGACTCCAGCGCCGTCGTTGGGTCCGTGACCAAAGGATCGGGCACAGTCCAGAAGCCGCCCGCCTTGGTCTCCATCGACCGCAGGGCCTTGCCCAGCGCCTCGATGAAACTGCGGCCGATGGACATCGCCTCGCCGACGGACTTCATCGTCGTGGTGAGCGTCCGGTCCGCGCCGGGGAACTTCTCGAAGGCGAACCGCGGCACCTTCACCACGACGTAGTCCAGCGTCGGTTCGAAACTCGCCGGCGTCTCGCCCGTGATGTCGTTGCGGATTTCGTCGAGCGTGTAGCCGATGGCCAGTTTCGCCGCGATCTTGGCGATCGGGAAACCGGTCGCCTTGGACGCCAGCGCCGAGGAGCGCGACACGCGCGGGTTCATCTCGATCACGACCATGCGGCCGTTCTCGGGGTTGAACGCGAACTGGATGTTGCAGCCGCCGGTGTCCACGCCGACCTCGCGGATGACCGCGATGCCGACGTCGCGCATCTGCTGGAACTCGCGGTCGGTCAGCGTCATCGCGGGCGCGACGGTCACCGAGTCGCCGGTGTGCACCCCCATCGGGTCGATGTTCTCGATCGAGCACACGACCACGACGTTGTCGTTGCGGTCGCGCATCAGCTCGAGCTCGTACTCCTTCCAGCCGAGCACGCTCTCCTCGATCAGCACCTCGGTGACCGGGGACTCCGCGAGGCCGGTGGCGGCCAGCCGCTCCAGCTCCTCGGGGGTGTGCGCCATGCCCGAGCCGAGGCCGCCCATCGTGAACGACGGCCGGATGACCACCGGCAGGCCCAGCTCCGCGACGGTCTCGCGGACCTCCTGCATGGTCTTGCACACGGCGCTGCGCGGGACCTCGGCGCCGATCTTGCGCACGATGTCCTTGAACATCTGCCGGTCCTCGCCGCGCTGGATGGCGTCGATGTCCGCGCCGATCAGCTCGACGTCGTACTTCTCCAGCACGCCCCGCTCGTGCAGGGCGATGGCGGTGTTGAGCGCGGTCTGGCCGCCCAGGGTCGCCAGGATGGCGTCCGGGCGCTCGGCCGCGATGACCTTCTCGACGAACTCCGGGGTGATCGGCTCGACGTAGGTGGCGTCGGCGAACTCCGGGTCGGTCATGATCGTCGCGGGGTTGGAGTTGACGAGGCTGACCCGCAGGCCCTCCTCGCGCAGCACGCGGCACGCCTGGGTGCCGGAGTAGTCGAACTCGCAGGCCTGGCCGATGACGATCGGGCCGGAGCCGATGACGAGCACGTGCTTGAGATCGGTCCTCTTCGGCATGTCAGCGCCCCTCACCCATCATCGTCACGAACTCGTCGAACAGCGGAGCGGCGTCGTGCGGTCCGGCCGCCGCCTCCGGGTGGTACTGCACGCTGAACGCGGGCACCTCCAGGGCGCGCACGCCCTCGACCGTGCCGTCGTTCGGGCAGTAGTGGCTGAGCTGGACGCGGCCGAAGTCGGAGACGAACTCCTCCCCCGGCTCGCCCTCCAGCGCGAACCCGTGGTTCTGCGCGGTGATGGCCACCTTGCCGGTCGCGACGTCGATGACCGGGATGTTGATGCCGCGGTGCCCGTAGCGCATCTTGTAGGTGTCGCGGCCCAGCGCGCGGCCCAGGATCTGGTTGCCGAAGCAGATGCCGAACAGGGGGACCTTGCGGTCCAGGATTCCGCGGGTCAGCTCCACGGCGTGCGCCTGGGTGGCGGGGTCGCCGGGGCCGTTGGACAGGAAGACGCCGTCGGGGCTGACCGACAGGATCTCGTCCACCGTGGAGGTCAGCGGCAGGACGTGCACCTCGATGCCTCGGGCGGCCATCATCCGCGGGGTGTTGGACTTGATGCCC
This sequence comes from Saccharothrix sp. CCNWYY140, assembly GCF_037401995.1. Taxonomy (NCBI): domain Bacteria; kingdom Bacillati; phylum Actinomycetota; class Actinomycetes; order Pseudonocardiales; family Pseudonocardiaceae; genus Saccharothrix; species Saccharothrix sp. CCNWYY140. The sequence continues at coordinate 4,859 of NZ_JBBEGC010000035.1, read as the reverse complement.
AGGTCCAGCGCGGCCACGCGGAACCGGCGCTCGCCGACCGCGTCCACCACGTACGGCTCGGGCGTGGTGACGTCGCCCGCGAGGTCCGCGCCCTTCATCTGCGGCGAGGTGCGGACCCGGTCGAGCATCTCCTCGACGCCGCCCAACTCGTCGCCGGAGAACACGCCCGCGCGCATCGCGCCCTGCTCGCGCAGGTGGCGGGTCAGCATGCGGGTGTCGATGCCCGCGATCCCGACGACGCCCTGGCGCACCAGCTCGGCGTCCAGGCTGCGCTTGGACCGCCAGTTCGACGGCACCCGCGCGGGGTCGCGCACCACGTAGCCCGCGACCCAGATGCGGGTGGACTCGTCGTCCTCGTCGTTCCAGCCGGTGTTGCCGATCTGCGGCGCGGTCTGCACCACGATCTGGCGGTGGTAGGAGGGGTCGGTCAGCGTCTCCTGGTAACCGGTCATGCCGGTGGAGAACACCACCTCGCCGAGGCTCGCGCCGATGGCGCCGTAGGACTCGCCTCGGAACACGCGGCCGTCTTCGAGGACCAGCGCCGCGGTTGTCGTTGCCGGAGAAGTCACTTGCGGCCTCCCAGTGCCTGCACCCACTGCTCGTACACGTCCTTGTCGTCGCCGCGGAACCCGGTGTCGAAGGTCTGGCCCCCGAGCTGCCAGCGGAGGACCAGCAGACCGTCCGGGCCCATCACCTTGCCCGCGAGGCCGCGGGCGGTGCGGGCGTCCAGGACGTCCTCCAACGGGATCCACATCGGGCTCGCGCCGGTGCGCTCGACCAGCACACCGGTGTCGGTCAGCTTGAGCGTCGCCTCGGCGCGGTGGCCGATGTCGCCCACGGCGACCCGGTCCTGCCAGTTGTCGCCGATGGTCGTGCCCACGTACACGCCGGTCGTCTCCAGCGTCGCCGCGCCAGTGGCGGCGGGCGGCTGGGGGAAGGCGGGCAGCGCGGACTGGCGCTTCGCGCGGTTGTGCCAGCCGCGCCACATGCCGTAGAGGCAGAGCAGGAAGACGGCCAGGATCGCCAGGGACAGCAGCACGCGGGTCATGCGGGGATCCTTCCGCTGGTCGCCGTCACGCGCCCGCGCAGCAGCGTCGCCACGACCCGGCCGGGCAGCTCCATGCCCTCGAACGGGGTGTTGGCCGAGATGCTGGCCAGCTCCGCGCCCCGCACGGTCCACCGCGCGGCCGGGTCCACCAGGACCAGGTTCGCGGGCTCGCCGACCTCGATCGGCCGGCCCTGGTCGGGCAGCCCGGCGATCGCGGCGGGGCGCTCGCTCAGCACCCGCGCCACACCGCGCCAGTCCAGCAGACCGGTCTGCACCATCGTCTCCACCACGATCGACAGCGCGGTCTGGAGGCCGAGCATGCCGGGGCGGGCGGCGGACCACTCGCAGTCCTTGTCCTGCACGGCGTGCGGGGCGTGGTCGGTGGCGACGCAGTCGATCGTGCCGTCGGCCAGGGCCTGGCGCAGCGCCTCGACGTCGGCGCTCGTGCGCAGCGGCGGGTTGACCTTGTTGACCGGGTCGTAGGTCTCCAGCCGGTCGTCGGTCAGCAGCAGGTGGTGCGGCGTGACCTCGGCGGAGACCTTCGTGCCCCGGGCCTTGGCCCACTTCAGCACGTCCGCGGTGCCCGAAGTGGACACGTGGCAGACGTGCAGGCGGGCGTCGACCTGCTTGGCCAGCAGGCAGTCGCGGGCCACGATCGCCTCCTCGGCGGCGGCCGGCCAGCCCTGGAGGCCCAGGCGCGAGGCCTGCTCGCCCTCGTGGGCCTGCGCGCCGACGGTCAGCCGGGGCTCCTCGGCGTGCTGCGCGACCACCACGTCCAGCGCCTTGGAGTACTCCAGCGCGCGGCGCATGATCAGCGGGTCGTGCACGCAGTGGCCGTCGTCGGAGAACACCCGGACACCGGTGCGGGCCATCGTGCCCAGCTCGGCGAGCTTCTCGCCCTTGAGGCCCACGGTCACCGCGCCGACCGGGTGGACGTCCACCAGGCCGACCTCGCGGCCCCGGCGGGCCACGTGCTCGACGACGACCGCGTTGTCCGCGACCGGGTCGGTGTTGGCCATCGCGAAGACCGCCGTGTAGCCGCCCAGGGCGGCGGCGCGGGACCCGGTCTCGATGGTCTCGGTGTCCTCGCGACCCGGTTCCCGCAGGTGGGTGTGCAGGTCGACGAAGCCGGGGAGCAGGACCGCGCCGTCGGCCTCGATGACGTCGGCGTCGTCGGCGTCGGGTGACCCGATCTCCGCGATGACCCCGTCGCGGACGAGCACGTCCACGGGATCGCCTTCGCCGTACGGCCGTACTCCCCTGATGATCAAGGGGTTCACGCGGTTTCCTCCTCGTGGGCAAGCAGGTGGTAGAGGACGGCCATGCGCACGTGCACGCCGTTGCGCACCTGGTCGGTGATGGCGGCGCGCGGCGAGTCGGCGACCGACGAGGCGATCTCCATCCCGCGCAGCATCGGACCGGGGTGCAGCACGACGGCGTGGTCGGGCAGCAGGGCCAGTCGGCGCTCGTTGAGGCCGTAGGCGATCGAGTACTCGCGGGCGGACGGGAAGAACCCGCCGTGCATCCGCTCCGCCTGGACGCGCAGCAGCATCACCGCGTCCTGGCTGGGCAGGTCGGCGTCCAGGTCGTGCGACACGGTGACCGGCCACCGCTCCACGCCCGTGGGCAGCAGCGTCGGCGGGGCGACCAGCGTGACGTGCGCGCCCAGGGCCGTGAGCAGGTGGACGTTCGAGCGCGCGACCCGGCTGTGCAGCACGTCGCCGACGATCGCGATCCGGCGGTCACGCAGCTCGCCCAGGCGCTCGCGCAGCGTGGCCGCGTCCAGAAGGGCCTGGGTGGGGTGCTCGTGCATCCCGTCGCCGGCGTTCACCACGGACGTGCCGGTGTGCTTGAGCCAGTCGGCCAGCCGGTGGGCGGCCCCGGACGCCGGGTGGCGCACGATGACGCAGTCCGCGCCGGCCGCCGCGAGGGTCAACGCGGTGTCCCGCAGCGACTCGCCCTTGCTGACGCTGGACCCCGACGAGGACACGTTGACCACGTCCGCGCTCATCCACTTGCCCGCGATCTCGAAGCTCACGCGGGTGCGGGTGGAGTTCTCGTAGAACATCGTGATCACGGTCCGACCGCGCAGGGTCGGCAGCTTGCGCACCTCGCGCCCCTCCAGGGACTGCTTGAGGTTCGCGGCCGTGTCCAGGATCGCGGTGGCGTCCGCCGGGTCGATGCCCTCGGTGGACAGCAGGTGCCTCACCGCAGCACCACCCCGTCCCGCTGGTCGAACTCCTCCAGCAGCACGTGGACCTCCTCGGACCGGGCGGTGGGGACGTTCTTGCCCACGTAGTCCGCGCGGATCGGCAGCTCGCGGTGCCCCCGGTCGACCAGCACCGCCAGCTGCACGGCGCGGGGCCGGCCGTGGTCGCGCAGGGCGTCCAGGGCGGCGCGGATCGTGCGGCCGGAGAACAGGACGTCGTCGACGAGGACGACGAGGCGGTCGTCGATGCCGCCCTCGGGCAGCCGGGTGGCCTCCAACGGACGAGTGGGGCCCCGGCGCAGGTCGTCCCGGTAGAGGGTGACGTCGAGGGTGCCGGTGGGTACCGCCACCCCGCTGAATTCCTTGATGCGGCCCGCGAGCCGGCGGGCGAGGGGCGCACCCCGACTTGGAATCCCCATCAGGACTACTTCGGGTGCGCTCGGTGCATCGAGAGCCGTCTTCTCGATGATCTGATGGGCCATTCGGGCGACAGTGCGCGCGACGTCGCCGGCCGACAGGAGCTCGCGCTCCCCGGCCGGGTCCGTCGCGCCACGTTGACGTGGCGCCACGGTTGGACCTCCTTCCCCGCCTCGCTGGACGGGTCCTTAAAGGACGTCGGACACCCGGTTGGGACCAGGCTGACCAGCACGGTATCAGGCTTCGGGGGTCAATCGACCGGGTGGTCCACGTGGTCTCGCCCACCTGGGCCGGCGAGATCAGCTTGACCTGGTGACCACGGAGAGCAATCATTACTCTGCGTATTGATCTAAGCCTCCCCGCGGCAGTCCCCTACCGGCTGACGGGGCGAATGAACGGAGAACCGCCACATGGGCGACTACGCCAAGGCGCTGGGGGCAAAGCTCCGCGCGATCCGCCAGCAGCAGGGCTTGTCTTTGCACGGCGTCGAGCAGAAGTCCGGCGGTCGCTGGAAGGCCGTGGTCGTCGGCTCGTACGAGCGCGGAGACCGAGCCGTGACCGTCCAGAAGCTCGCGGAGCTGGCCGACTTCTACGGTGTCCCGGTCGCGGAACTGCTCCCCGAGGGCCGCGTGCCCTCGGGCGCCGAACCCGCGACGAAGATCGTCATCAACCTGGAGCGCCTGCAACAGCTGCCCGCGGAGAAGGTCGGGCCGCTGGCGCGGTACGCGGCCACCATCCAGAGCCAGCGCGGCGACTACAACGGCAAGGTCCTCTCCATCCGCACCGAGGACCTGCGCTCGCTGGCCATCATCTACGACATGACACCGGGCGAGCTGACCGAGCAGCTCATCGACTGGGGCGTGCTGCCCCCCGAGGCCCGCCCGGCCAAGGAAGACTGACAGGAGCACACACACGCACGCGACGACCTGGGCCGCTCACGTGGAGGGCGGCCCCGGCCTCTTTACGCTTCGCTTCTTACGCTTCGCTCTTCAACACGCTTCGCTTCCCAACGCGCTTCGCGCTTCTAACGCGCTCCGCGCTATTTACGCGCTTCGCGCTCTCAAACCGCACACCCCACCTTGAGGCGTCGCCGCGCAAGCGGCGGTGGTTTTCGCCGCGCTCCGCGCGGCGGTGGTGTTAACCACAAGGGAGGGGCCTCGTGTTCCCCACCGTATGGCCCGCCCG